>JACPZJ010000104.1 GCA_016195585.1 Nitrospirota bacterium
ATGGGTTTTTAAACCAATCCTTAATACCCCTGTTTCAGTGATTGCATCCATAAAAAGTTTATACTTTCTAAATATCTCCAAAGGGTTTCTGAATGGCTTCAATCTATCCTCTTTTCCTGATTTTAAAAGCACAAGAATATATACATCATAGTCAACTGCTGCAGACAAAAGCCCGCTGATTAAAGCCCATTCAACAATCGGTTTCTCCGGAGATAAAAGCACTGCTGCAGGGACAGCAGCAAGACCTGAAATTATGAAATGGTTGTGTGGCAACATTTTAACTCCTTCCCATAAACTCTATAATGTTCTGTGCGATCTCCTCACCCTTCTCTTCCTGAAGAAAATGGCCGGCATCTTTAATTGTAATCTCTGGCTGATTCTTTGCTGATGGAATAAGCTTCCGAAAAAATCTGTCTGCACCATGAGTAATCGGGTCTTTATCTGAAAACATCACAAGCGCCGGCCTATTCCATTTTGATAGAAAGTCTCGTGTCTGCCGCATCTCAGCAGCGCCAAGGTCATCATAGTGAATTGGGACAAGCAGCGGCCATGCAGCAGCGCCTGCCTTATAGGATACATCTGGAAATGGCGCCTCGTAGGCAGCGATAACCTCTGGCATAATCTTATTACCATTTGCCATACCCATTCGTATCACCTGACCGATTGGTAGGTCAGGTGTATTTTTTGCAAAATGCCGCCATTTGAGAAATGCTTCACCCACAGGCACATCACCTGTTGGCAGCCAGGTGTTCATTATAACCAATCGTGCAAACCTTTCAGGCATTTCACTCAAAAGTCTTAGGCCAATCGGGCCGCTCCAGTCCTGCACAACCAAAGTAATCTGATTGATTGATAACGCTTTAATAAAACCTGTCAAAGTATCACAGTGCATCTTAAATGAGTATTCACTCTGCTCAGTAAACTTGTCTGACCTGCCAAAGCCAATAAAGTCCATTGCAATAACACGATGCTTTGCTGATAATATCGGAATCATCTTGCGGTATAGATATGACCATGTAGGTTCACCATGAAGACAGAGGAGTATCTCTCCCTTGCCTTCATCTACATAGTGAACACGCAAACCATTAATCTCAATATAATGCGGCACGAAAGGAAAATCGGGTAAGTTGTGAAATCGTTCATCTGGTGTGCGGATAAGTGGCATAGCCAACTCTCTAAGACAGTTAATGAAAAAAACACTGATAAAAATTACTTAATAATATGCAGTTCTTTTTCCACTCTCTCCATCAAAAGTATTTTTAACAAAGACTGATAAGGAACATCCCGTTTATTGGCTAAAAGCTTAAGACGTTCAATTAGTAATTCTGGCAATCTGATGGATATGGTTCTGGTAGATGGCCTTAGCTTTGAAAACAAAGCCCTTTTCCCCTTAGAATACTCAATATATTCTGTTGAATCATGCGTTGACCAAAATTCAAACTCATCATCTTCACTTTTAAATTTTGGTATCTTTTTCAATTTGCTCATATACCTTTTTCTCCTTTTTGCTCATATCCCTTGCTGAAATAATTCTTATTTTATTCCTTCTTATGGTAAATACTACGAAAAGTAATCTCCTGTTGTCAGTTCTGCCTAATGCAAAATAGCGGTTTTCTAATACAGAATGGGGTTCATCTTTCCGTACAATAAGCGGCGCATTAAAAAAGACCGTCTCACATTCAACATGTGTAACTCTGTGCTTTAACCAATTCTTTTTAATGTTCCATTCGTCCCAATCAAAACCCTCTACATTAGATAAAATCTCTATCTGCTTATTCATAGCCGTATATTATAAATATATACAAAAGAGGATAGCCTTGTCAAATTAATTATGTATAAAAACAATTAAACGATACCAAACTATCTTTAAAAATTAGCGTAAAACATCAATCAGCCGCATCTCGCTCTTTGCCAAATCAGGTATGGCAATAAAGATAGGTCTTAACTGACTCTATTTTCCTCTGCTCCAGATATTCAGTTATTAATTTGGCATCTTCATGCTTTTTCTTTATACCGCTAAGAATCTCTGCTTCTACCTGAGAGGGTATGCGAAGGGAATAAATGTTGAGAAGGTCAAGCCTTTTGATTTTTGCAAGAAATATTAAAGGTGATGCGTTGCAAACAACATCAGCCTGCATCTATCTTAGATCCTCAGCAAGTTCCTCTTTTGAATAATCTATATGTATATCAGTTTTCTTTACCCTCTCTATCATATCCCATATATCAGTGGAAAGTATCTCTGCTGCTTTTTGAAGTGTTATCTTGCGGTTTCTGTAAAGCTCAAGGACTGTCTTTTCATTTACTGCTTCAAGCCCCTCATTTAATGCCTGTGATATAAGGGCGTCTACCTTTACTCCGCGAGTTTTGGATAATTTTTCAGCTCTTCTATATATATTTTCTTTTAGTTTTACAACCTTCATTTTGCGTCCTCCATTTTTAAATTATTGCCTTATTATACCATACAAATAAAAATAATTTCTTTTATTTAGCATTATACTATCTGTCATTGCGAGCATCCGAATGGTGCATGGCAATCTCATCACAAAAAGTGAGATTGCTTCGCTTCGCTCGCAATGACAATTTTTAAATTGGAATTCGGTTATTACTTATACCCCCAGCTCTGCGCGGTTATGTATAAATGCCAGTATGTTATCCCTGCCTACGATGCCGAGGAGTCTGCTGTCCTCCACAACAGGCAGTTGGTTGATGTCCTCTGATGCCATCATCTCTAAGACATCATATAGCCCGTCCTTTGGGCTGACCTTTTTCATGCGGTCAAAAGGTGTCATTGCCTCCTCTACAGTCTTGATTGCCCAGAGGTGACGTGGCATGTCCTTAATATTATGCAGGGTTATAATCCCCTTTACCTGTTCATTGTCAACAACAGGAAAACACCTGCGCGTGGTATAAAGGATATAATCATTAACCAACTTATCAAGGGTAAGTCTGCCAGAAACATTAGGGCAGTCTGTTGTCATCACCTCTTTTACAGTATGTCCCTGAAGTATGTCTTTTAGCGCCACCTGACGAGAGCTTGCTGTAGCAGCATTTTCAAGAAACCAGCCGATGAATGCAATCCATAGGCCATTCACCCAGTTGCCGCTGAATATCATCCAGATGCCGATAAAGATAAATATAAAGGCAATGCCCCTGCCTATTGCAGCAGCAATCTGTGTAGCCCTTGCAAAATCCTGTGTAGCGCCCCAGACAATAGCGCGCAGAACCCTGCCGCCGTCTAAGGGAAAACCCGGAATAAAATTAAATATTGCAAGCATTAGATTTATGCTTCCAAGCCATGAAAAAATAGTTGCAATAGGTTCACTGAGACTACGGAGAAGCAGGTATAATACCCAGAATATGGCGCTTAAGACAAGGCTTGTTGCAGGGCCTGCAAAGGCCATCATAAATTCGTCCTTTGCCTTTTTAGGTTCCTGTGTAATCTGTGCGGCGCCGCCGAATATAAAGAGTGTAATATTGTTTACAGGCACACCCTGCCTGCGGGCTACTATGCTGTGCGCCATCTCATGAATCAAAACAGAGGCAAAAAAGAGGATGCTTGTAATTATCCCAACTATCCAGTAGGTTGTCTGAGACCACTCAGGATACAGCATTGGCAGTCTGTGCGCTGATAAAGACCATGTGATAAGAAAGAAGATAATGAACCATGAGTAGTCAAGCCTGATGGTAATGCCGAGGATGGTGCCGAGTTTAATTGAGTTTCTGAACATGGTGGCCTCATTTATATAGTGACATAGTGAACGACATAAGAAAATTGTCATTGCGAGGGCGGTAGCCCGAAGCAATCTCAAGGCTGGGATTGCTTCGCTCCGCTCGCAATGACAGTCGTATGTTATTTTTTTTGTGTTATCTTCTTTAACGACTCCTCATACACCGCTAAATCTCTTTCTGAAAACAAAACAAATCTTACAAGCTCAAATCCTCTATTCGCCTTAATAAATTCTATTACTGTCCTTAATGCAATCTCTGCTGCTTCATTTATTGGATAACCATAGGCGCCTGTGCTTATGGATGGAAAGGCAATGGACTTTAGCCCTTTTGAGACAGCAAGTTCCAGGCTTTTTCTGTAGGCGCTGGATAGAAGCTCTGCCTCTCTATTTTTCCAATCCCTGTAAATCGGGCCGACGGTATTCGCCTTTTATTAAGGAAAGGGTTGTGGAATCTATTTTGATTTCCATGCAAACTCCTACAAGTATTTGAACCTAATGGTTTTGAGTATTTATGAAAATCAAAAATTAGATATCAAAAATCAAAATTACAATGTAAAATGCAAAGATTAAAAATAGCCAAATTTTTTTAAATTTTAATATGTAATTTTACATTTTGAATTTTGCATTTTAATTTATCTTTATCGCTGTCTCTTCCACCTTCCCATCCCTGATAAGAAAACCCTTTATCACAGGCATTTCTGAATCCTGTAGAGAAATGATTATGTAGATGGCATCAGGGTAGAAGGCGAGCTTTGTGTCTATGCCGGAGGGACGGGCAGGACTGTGAGGATGAGAGTGATAAATAGCGAGCATGTCTATCCCCTTTGCACGGATATCCTTTACAACAGCAAACTGTTCCTTTGCATCCATAAGATACTTATCAGGGTCATTTTCTGTATTATTCATCTTATACATATCCGTGACAGTCCCATCCTTGCCTGCGAGTATGCCGCAGCACTCAAGAGGCGCTGCTTCCTTTGCGTGACTAATTATATCGTCTATAAAATGTTTTGGTATGGTAAGCATAATAAAAAGGGTTCAAGGGTTCAAGGATTCAAGTGCTTTAGTAATTATTTTTAGATTTTCACTTGACCACACGGACACTTGACCCCTTGAACCCTGCGTTTTACAGATGGCATGTCTGCTCGTATGCCATCAGTTCTTTTATCTTCGGCTTCCTGCCGCACAATGGGCAGTTCGGGTCCTTGTGTATCCTTACCTCCTGAAACCTCAGATCAAAGGCATCGTAAATAATCAGCCTTCCCATCAGCGAGTCTCCGGCTCCGAGTATCTCCTTTAATGCCTCTGTTGCCTGAAGGACGCCAACAGTGCCTGCAATAACGCCAAGCACGCCTGCCTCCTGACATGACGGCACAAGGCCTGCCGGCGGAGGTTCAGGATACAGACACCTGTAGCACGGCGAGGTCTCCAGATTATGTTTGAAGGTTGTAACCTGACCGTCAAATCTAAATATGCTCCCTGAGATTAATATCTTCTTTGCAAAGTATGCTGCATCATTTACAAGAAATCTCGTTGGGAAATTGTCAGAACCATCAAGGACAATATCATAGTCCTTTATAATACCCATGATATTATCTACAGAAAGGTATTCTTTATATACAACAACATTCAGATCAGGATTCAGCGCAGTGAGTGTCTCCCTTGCAGATTCCACCTTTGGTTTGCCCAAATCAGGTGTTGCATGGAGTATCTGGCGCTGGAGGTTGCTTAGGTCAACGACATCGGCATCAATAATGCCTATTGTCCCAACGCCTGCAGCAGCAAGGTATAATGCAACAGGAGAGCCGAGCCCGCCTGCGCCAACGCAGAAGACCTTTGCATTATTGATCTTCTTCTGGCCCTTGCCGCCAACCTCAGGCAAAATAATATGCCTGCTGTATCTCTTTATCTGCTCGTCTGTAAAACTTGACATCTTATCACTCAATTACATTCTTCTCTATGGGGTCAACCTTAACACCCTTAGTCTTCAGGGACTCCACTGCCTTTTCTATCTCAGAGGACTCCCCTGTTACTTCCAGATCAACCCATCCCTTTTTCTCCCTTACATCTGCCCTTCTGATATTTGTTACTACCTTAAACTCATGGCCGATGTTATAGATGATGGGCTCCTTGATCTTGTCTTCTGGAAATGTAAGCCGTATCTTTACACTTGCCATTTATACCTCGCTTCCCCCTGCAATTGCAGGAATGATTGATATCTCATCTCCATCCTTTACTGATGTATCCTTCCCCTGCATAAAGCGTATGTCCTCTTCATTTATATATATATTTACAAACCTTCTTATGGCGCCTGTTTCATCACACAAACGCTCTTTCAGACCGGGATATTTTTTCTCAAGATCTTCTATCAGACCGCCAATGGTCACGCCTTCTGCATCCACCTCCCCCTGATTTGCAGTAATCCTTCTTAATGGGGTTGGAATCCTTACTTTTACTGGCATTACAGAACCTCCTATAATTTCTTTCTGTCATTCTTTTATTTTCCTCTTACTTGTAGGCACGGTTTTAACCGTGCCTTTTGCACGAATAAATTCGTGCCTACACCCTTGCCCTACATGTAACATTATTTAATTCGTTCCCCTACTTCTTTAATATCTTCTCAAAGGCGCTCAGCTTTGGCTCTATACGCACAGGCGAGCCGACTGCATTTATCACTGCCTCCTGTGTCTTAAGGCCGTTTCCTGTGATATAGGCTACTGTCCTGTCCTTCTTCTTTATTATCCCCTGCTCAACCAGCTTCTTTAAAACACTAACCGTTACACCGCCTGCTGTCTCTGCAAAAATGCCCTCTGTCTTTGCCAAAAGCTTCATGCCCTCTACAACCTCTGGATCAGTTACAGTATCAAATGCGCCGCCGCTCTCCTTAACAGCCTTCAAGGCATAATACCCGTCAGCAGGATTGCCAATGGCAATGGACTTTGCAATGGTATTGGGCTTTACAGGCTTCACATGATCTGTCTTATTTTTAAATGCTGTTGCAATTGGCGAACATCCCTCTGCCTGCGCGCCGCTCACCTTTGTCCTTACCTTATCAATAAGGCCGAGCTTTTCCAACTCATTAAATCCCTTCCATATCTTTGTCAAAAGCGAGCCTGATGCAGCAGGCACAACCACATGGTCAGGCGCCATCCAGCCGAGCTGTTCTGCTGTTTCATAGGCAAGGGTCTTTGAACCCTCTGCATAATACGGCCTGATATTGATATTCACAAAGGCCCATTTATATTCTGCTGCAATCTCGCTGCACAGCCTGTTCACATCATCATAATTACCATTAACAGCAACAACTGTCGGCTGATATATCAGGCTCCCCAGAATCTTGCCTGCCTCAAGGTCACCGGGTATGAATACGAAACACTTAAGCCTTGCCTCTGCTGCATGCGCTGCAACAGAGTTCGCCAGGTTACCTGTTGATGCACAGGCAACTGTGTCAAAGCCGAGTTCCTTTGCCCTTGTGAGCGCTACAGAGACAACTCTGTCTTTGAAAGACAGTGTCGGATGGTTTACAGTATCATTCTTTATATAAAGCTCATCAAGCCCAAGCTCCTTTCCAAGATTATGCGCCCTGATTAAAGGCGTCAATCCTGCATAAAGCCCGACTGTTGCCTCTCCCACAACTGGAAGAAGGTCAATGTATCTCCAGAGGCTCTTCGGCCCCTTTTCTATCTTTTCCCTGCTTATCTGCCCCTTGATCCAGTCATAGTTATAATTCACCTCAAGCGGGCCAAAGCAAAATTCGCACACATGCAAAGGCTCTGCCGGATACTCCTTGCCGCACTCCCTGCAAATCAAACCTTTTATCTTACTCATTAATACTCCTAAACTAACCTTTTGGTGGAACAGGCATCTTGCCTGTTTACACAGGCTGGAAGCCTGTGCCACCTATTCTACAGTTTTTTGTAGGGCAATCCTTTAGGATTGCTTAAGTAGGGGCGTATAATTATACGCCCCTACCTTTATTTTATATTGCACACACTGGCTGTTCGTAATCTATCAGCTCCTTTATAGTAGGCTTCTCACCGCACACCTGACACTTTGGATTTTTGTGCAGCTTCACCTCTCTGAATTTAGACCTTAATGCATTATATGTCAATAATCTGTCTGTTAATAGCCTGCCCTTTCCAACAGCAAGTTTTAATACCTCTGTTGCCTGAATCGTCCCGATTACGCCTGCGAGGACGCCGAGGACGCCTGCCTCCTGACACGAAGGCACCAATCCCTGCGGCGGCGGATTATGGAATATGCACCTGTAGCATGTTGACTGGCGGGGGATAATCGTCATCGCCTGCCCGTCAAAACGCAGTATCCCGCCATGCACAAGCGGCTTGTTGGCAAAGATGGCAGCATCATTCACAAGAAACTTTGTCGGGAAATTATCTGTGCCATCAACAATAATATCATATTCAGAAAAGAGTGTCATAATATTTTTGGCTGATAATCTATCATTATAAGTTGTAACTTCAAGGTCAGGGTTTATCGCCTTCATCTTCTCCCTTGCAGACTCAACCTTTGGCTTGTTTAAATCAGCCGTGTGATGAAACACCTGCCTCTGGAGATTTGAAAGGTCAACAACATCGCCGTCAATAATCCCTATCCTGCCGATTCCGGCAGCAGCAAGATACAGCCCGATTGGCGAGCCGAGTCCGCCGGCGCCGATGATCAGCACCTTTGTTTCCATAATCTTCTTCTGGCCCTTGCCGCCGACCTCAGGCAGTATGATATGCCTGCTGTATCTCTTTATCTGTTCTTCTGTAAAATTTGACATACTGATTAAACCTTCACTCCTTTACATCCCCTCCTTTGTAAGGAGGGGTTATGGGGAGGTAGATGAATAACAATATTTCTAAACTACCCCTCCAAACCTCCCCTTACAAAGGGGAGGAGTGCTTGTTGATAGCGCCCCTTACAAAGGGGAGGAAGAGATAAAATTACATATTAAAATACTTCTCTATACTAAAATACCTCTCCCCTGTATCAGGCAGCACCGTTACAATCCTCTTCCCCTTACCTATTTCCTTTGCCACCTGCAATGCCCCAAAGAGGTTTGCGCCTGATGATATGCCGACAAGAAGCCCTTCTTCCTTTGCCAGCCTCTTTGCCATTTTAAAGGCATCATCATCGCTGACAGTGATTATCTTATCAATAACTGCCCTATTCAATATCTTCGGCACAAAGCCAGCGCCAATGCCCTGAATCTTATGCGGCCCCGGCTTCCCGCCTGATAAAACCGGCGAGCCTGACGGCTCCACTGCAACTACCTTTATATCCGGACTCTTCTCTTTTAAAAACCCGCCAACCCCTGTAATCGTCCCGCCTGTGCCAACCCCTGCAACAAAGGCATCAATCCTTCCTCCCATTGCCTCCCATATCTCCACAGCAGTCGTCCTCTTGTGTATTGCAGGGTTTGCAGGGTTTTCAAACTGATTCGGCATAAAGTATTCAGGGTGTTCTTTCAAAACCTCTCCTGCCTTGTCAATAGCGCCCTGCATCCCATTCTTTGCAGGAGTCAAAATTAATTCAGCGCCGTATGATGCCAGAAGATTCCTGCGCTCAAAGCTCATGCTCTCTGACATCACAAGTATCAGTCTGTATCCCTTAACAGCGCATACAAGGGCAAGGCCGATCCCTGTATTCCCGCTGGTAGGCTCTATAATAGTATCGCCCTTCTCTATCTTCCCATTTGCCTCTGCATCCTCAATCATGCTCAGGGCAATCCTGTCTTTAACGCTTCCGCCAGGATTAAAGGACTCTACCTTTACAAATATCTCTGCGCCAGTCGCATCTGGTATCCTATTTAATCTTACAAGCGGGGTGTTGCCAATAAGTTCAGTAATGTTATTATATGGCCCCTTCTGCAACCCCGCCTCCCATAAAGTACAGAAACTCTATTACATCGCCTTCTTTAATGTTAGTTGCAGCGTAGTCTGTCCTTTCCAGTATCTTGGAGTTGAGCTCAACCGAGACCATCTCAGGCTCCACATTCCTTGCCTTCAAAAGATCAAGTATTGTGCCTTCCTTTACTTCCTCATGCTTTCCATTAATCCTGATTTGCATATAAGTTACCTTCTCTATATTTAAAATTTAAGTAATTAGAAATATTAACGAAATTATGGGTGCTTGTCAATAATAAATATGACTGCTTGCCAGACAAGAACCTGTTGACAAAAAGGGAGCAGACAGTTATTATTGAAGAAAATATGAAAAAGATAGGAATAATAGTAAAACCGCATAAACCTGAGTCAAAGGATGTCTTAAACAAACTCATTTCATGGCTTGAAGCTCATAGGATTGAGGCTGTCCTTGATGCTGATACAGCAAGGATAGTGAACAGAAAATCACCGTATCAAAAATCACAGATATCCTCACAAGTGGATATGATGATTGTCCTCGGCGGTGATGGCACGCTCTTGAGTGTTGCAAGGCTTACAATAAACAATGGTATACCAATACTCGGTGTAAACTTAGGCGGCCTCGGTTTTCTTACAGAGGTTACGCTGGACGAATTATATCCGACACTTGAGAAGATAATCAATGGCGAATTTATTATTGATGAGCGCATGATGCTCATGACCAATATCCACCGCCAGGGTGAGAGGCTTGCACAGTCCCCTGTCCTGAACGATGTGGTCATAAATCACGGGGTTGTGGCGAGGATGATAATCCTTGATATATATGTGAATGCCCAGTTCGTTACATCCCTGAGGGGCGATGGATTAATCATATCCACGCCAACAGGCTCTACTGCATATTCCCTTTCTGCCGGAGGGCCAATAATTCATCCCACTGTAAATGCTATTATCTTAACCCCAATATGCCCTCATACATTGACAAACAGGCCGATTGTTATCCCTGATAATGTAAAGATAGAGGCAATACTAAGAACAGAAGACGAGGGCGTGATGGTTACATTTGACGGTCAGGTAGGCTTTTCATTAAAGAAAGAGGATATAGTAGAGGTACGCACAGCAGAGACAAGGGTAAAGCTCATCCGCTCCCCGGAAAAAAACTATTATGAGGTCTTAAGAAAGAAACTAAAGTGGGGGGAGAGATAATGAAAGTGGCCAAGGGGCCAAGGATTCAAGTGGTCAAGTGAAATGCTTTAATCACTTGAACCCATGAATCCTTGAATCCTTCACTATTTCTTCATCACATACTCATGCATCGCCTTAGCAGCCTTCCTTCCTGCGCCCATTGCAAGGATAACAGTTGCAGCTCCTGTTACAATATCGCCGCCAGCATAGACACCCTCTTTTGTGGTTTTGCCTGTCTCCTCATCTACAACTATATATCCTCTTTTGTTTACCTCCATGCCCTTTGCGCTTGCTGCAATCAATGGCTGAGCGCTTGTGCCAATTGCGATAATCACCACATCAACAGGCACCTGAAATTCTGAGCCTTTTATAGGAACAGGGCTTCTTCTGCCTGATTCATCAGGAGCGCCAAGCTCCATTTTTAAACACTCTAACGCAGATGCCCAGCCTTTGTCATTGCCGATTATTCTTACAGGATTTGTAAGGTTTTTGAATATAACACCCTCCTCATGGGCATTCTCTACCTCTTCCTTTCTTGCAGGCATTTCTTCTTCGGAACGCCGGTAGATTATCATTGCCTCTTCAGCGCCGAGCCTTGATGCTGTTCTTACAGCATCCATTGCAACATTGCCGCCGCCGACAACTGCCACCCTCCTGCCTTTTATGATCGGTGTGTCGTATTCGGGGAACTTATATGCCTTCATTAGATTAACCCTTGTAAGATACTCATTTGCAGAATAAACGCCGTTCAGATTCTCGCCCGGTATGCCCATGAACTTTGGAAGGCCAGCGCCGTTCCCAAGGAAGACAGCATCATACCCGTCAACCCCCAGCAATTCATCAACTGTCTTTATCTTGCCAATAACATAGTTTAATTTAAATTCAACACCGAGCTTCTTTAGGAAATCTACCTCACGCTTTACAATGGCCTTTGGAAGGCGGAATTCAGGTATGCCATAGACAAGAACGCCGCCAGGTTCATGGAGCGCCTCAAATACTGTCACCTTATGTCCCAGTTTTATCAGGTCTCCGGCAACTGTTAATCCAGAAGGCCCGGCGCCTGCAACTGCAATCTTTTTTCCAGTTGATGGCGGGAGCTTAGGGAGTATTGTTTCTCCGTGTGAAGCCTCATAATCTGCAACAAACCTTTCAAGCCTGCCGATTGCAACAGGCATCTGTTTTTTTGCGATAACACAGACCTTCTCGCACTGATCTTCCTGAGGGCAGACCCTGCCGCAGACCGCTGGCAGGAAGCTCTTTTCCTTTATTAAATGAGCTGCCTCAACATACTTCTTTTCAGCTATTAAATGTATAAATCCTTTGATGTCTATTTCAACTGGACACCCTGGAATACATGTCGGATTTTTGCACTGGATGCACCTTGTTGCCTCTGATAGCGCTAATTCTTCTGTATAGCCGATCGCCACCTCATCAAAGTTTCTTCTCCTGACCATTGGGTTCTGATGAGGCATCGTCTGCCTCGGCAGCTTTTCTTTTTTTGGTTTTGTTGTTTCTGACATTGATAAACCTCCAATCCTAAAAATTGTTAAAAGGGTTCAAGGATTCGAGGGTTCATGGGTTCAAGCGTTTACTTTCTATAAATTTATAAGTCCTTTGAATAAATCAAAAATCAAATATTTAAAATTACAATTAAAAATTCAAAGATAGAAATATCTTAAAAGTTTTTTGAATTTTGATATGTCATTTTGCATTTTGAATTTTACATTTTGCATTTTTATTATTAGCTATCACTTGACCACTTGAATCCTTGACCGCAGGAACCCATAATTAATCAGCAGCAGCTATGATGATGCTCCTGCTGATGCGTTTTATAATATTCCATAGCAAGCTTCTCGTCTTCCTTATACATCGCCAGTCTTTTTATAAGTTCGTCAAAGTCAACATCATGGGCATTGAATTCAGGGCCGTCCACGCAGGCGAATCTTGTCTTGCCGCCGACTGTCACCCTGCATGCCCCACACATGCCTGTGCCGTCTACCATAATGGAATTAAGGCTTACGAGGGTGCCAATGCTATAATTCTTTGTAAGATTGGATACAGCCCTCATCATTACCGGTGGGCCGATGGCAATTACAAGGTCAATCTTCACAGACTCTTTGACAAGCCTTTCAAGCTCATTTGTAACCAGACCCTTTGTTCCATAGCTTCCGTCATCCGTTACAATAAGAAGTTCATCGCTTATCTTTTTCAAATCCTCCTCGAGAATAAGCAAATCCTTTGTCCTTGCGCCGAGGATGGTTATGACCTTGTTACCCTTATTTTTTAGCGCCTTTACTACAGGAGGAAGCACTGCAATGCCGACGCCTCCGCCAACGCAAACAACTGTGCCGTAGTTCTCAATATGCGCTGGTGTGCCGAGGGGACCGACAACATCCTGAATAGAGTCGCCTTGTTTAAGGCCTCCGAGCTGAATGGTTGTTTTGCCGACCTCCTGAAATACAGTGGCAATCGTGCCTTTTTCAGGGTCTGAATCAGATATGGTGAGCGGAATCCGTTCTCCTTTTTCATCAATGCGAAGGACAATAAACTGGTCTGGCCCTGCCTTTTTGGCTATTTCAGGCGCCTGGATGGTGAATCTTTTGACCGTTGGAGAGAAGACATCTTTTCTAAGAATTCTAAACAATTTGTGATACCTCCTTTTTATGAAAAAATGCCCCCTCGCCCTCTCCCCTTGGGGGAGAGGATTAAGGTGAGGGGAATTTAAGTAAAAAATTATAATGTAATTTAAGGATAATTGCAATGGAATTCCAGACTGGAAATGTATATATATCCCTGGCTTTTTTAGAAAACTTAATTACTTCCCCTCAACTGGCCGCAAGCTGCTAAGATTTCTGCACCCTTGCTTTTCCTTGTTATTGCCATAAGGTGGTGGCCCATTAATATCTCCCTGAATTTCTCTACCGTCTCATCATCAGGCCTCTTAAAGTCGCTGCCTGAATATTCATTAAAGGGTATAAGATTTACCTTGCATCGGATGCCTTTTAATAATTTGCAGAGCCTCTCTCCGTCTTCTTTTGTATCATTAATGTCCTTTAACATTACATACTCAAAGGTAATCCGCCTTCTCTTTGGCAGAGGGAATTTTTTACATGCTGCAACAAGTTCTTTAATCGGATATTTTTTATTTATGGGCATTATCTTATTACGAACATCATCTGTAGTGGCATTTAATGATATGGCAAGATTAACAGTAATACCCTCTTTACCAAGCATCTCCATCTGAGGTATTAAACCAGCAGTTGACAGTGTTACCTTTCTGTTGGAGAAATTCAATGCCTTTTCATCGAGAAGTATTTTTAGTGCAGCTATTGTATTATCATAATTTGATAGAGGCTCGCCCATGCCCATCAGGACGATGTTCGTGATTCTCAACCCCCCTGTATCCCCCCTTACCTCCCCTTTCTCCCCTCCTTGGCAAGGAGGGGATGGGGGAGGTAAGGGAGGGTTGCTCAAAAGCTTCCTTACCGCAATCACCTGATCAACAATTTCATGCCCCTCAAGATTCCTTTTAAGTCCTCCTTTTCCTGTAAGGCAGAACTTGCAGTCCATTGCACAGCCGACTTGTGTGGATATGCAGAGGGTCAGCCTGTCTTCATCTGGTATAAGCACAGATTCAATCCTGTTTCCATCCTCAAGCCCGAAGAGATACTTCTCTGTTCCATCTGATGCTGCCTGCCTCTTGACTAATATAAGGCTGCTTATATATGCCTTTTCATTTAGAGCTGCCCTCTCTTCTTTAGAGAGGTTTGTCATCTCATCAAAAGAAACTGCGCCTTTCTGATACAGCCATTGATAAACCTGATTGGAGCGGTATTTCTTCATGCCGAGGGAGGCGAGAAAGTCTTGTAGCTCCAATAGCGAAAGACTTTTGAGATTTTTCTTTGTCAAAATCCGATTTTTTCTCCGATTATAAAAATGGAAACATCTGTCTTGCTTGGTCTTCTTTCCATAATGGTTGTAACGCGGCAGGAGCGAAGAGGCTCATTGCAGTCAACGCACTTGCCTTGCTTAACGCAAGGGAGGTCTAAGCCGAGGCGCTTATTGTTCATTGGCGATATGAGCTTTATCCTTTTAAGGCCGTCATCAATTGTATCCACAATCTTATTTATACCGGCAATTATAATAACCTTCTTTGGCCCAAAGGTCATTGCACAGATACGATTGCCTACTGCATCTGTATTTATCAATACACCCTTTGATGTTATTGCATTACTGCTTGAAAGAAAAACATCAGATACTATCTGTTCTTTTCTCAGGCGCAGATCTTCATCAGGAGTTAACCCCGGTATCCAGTGATGCGTTATTCTGTTTCCCCTTGCAGCAAGCCGCTCTATAATGCCGAGTTCCCGGATTGTCATTGAGCCGCCGACTGCTACCTTGGCATCCTTTGGGATGGCCTCCATTATCTTTGGAACAGCCTCCTCCTTTGTGTTATAAAAGACAGCATCAAAGCCGTTCTTCTTTAATGCCTCTGCTGTTTTCTCGCCTCTTATTTTGTTGTACCAGATCTCAGCTTCATGCATATTGCTCTGAAAACCCCTCACCCTGACCCTCTCCACAAAGGGGAGATGGAAATATTGAA
>JACPZJ010000085.1 GCA_016195585.1 Nitrospirota bacterium
AGTCTGCGCCTGTAATCACCGGAAAATATCTGTCACCCTGAAGGCCCTCTCTCCTGCCGAGGACAACCCCGTATTTATCAATCAGATAATAGCGGCTTTTATATAAGGCAACTGCAACAGGTATTCGTTCTTCAATATTTATTACAAGGCTGTTAGGAAGCTCCCTTTTAATTACCGCATCCCTTATCCATGGATGGGAGATTATCCTCTCCTGAAGCAGCCCAATCTTTACCCTGAAGATATTTGTATCCGCAGGTAATTCCATCAAAGACCTTAGCTCCTCATCCCTTGTAAAATTGTTTCCCATAAATCTTACATCTTTTATTATAAAATATTCATCAGTAGTAAGAAACTGATACCCTGCAACAATCATAAAGCTGACAGCGCAAATAATGCCAAAGGTAATAGTAAGCCGCAGGAGCTTAAGGAGCCTGCCTTTCCATTCTATCTTTGAGGCCGCTGCCTTATTCTTTCTATAATAATTGCTAATGTCGTCCATCGGCTTTTCCTTCCTTTAACTCCGAACTCCTAAGTAACAGTTTAGCCATTTGTAGAAGTGGCTAAACTTCAATGCAAAATGCAAGTTTTAAATTGAAAATTGTAAAGTTTTAAGACTATCTTTCGCTACTCCGTAGCTACAGAATAGCGTAGGATAGCTTTTTCTTCCAAAATTTGCATTTTTCATTTTGCAATTTACAATTTTCAATGATGTTTAGCATTTCACTTAGAAAACGCTAAACAGTTACACTCATAACCCCAGACTCTCCTACTGCCTCCTTCAATATAGCCTCCACCAGTGTGGTAAAATCTATTCCCACGCCTCGCGCTATCTCAGGCAAAAGGCTTATACTTGTCATGCCCGGCAGTGTATTTACCTCAAGCAAAAATGGCCTGTTCTCAGAATCAATCAGCATATCCACCCTGCTATAGCCCTTGCAACCTAATGCCCTGTGCGCAGCAAGGCCGAGCTCCAATATCTTCTTGTAAAGCTCTTCTATAAGCTGGGCAGGAAAGATATGCTCTGCCATATTTGCTGTATATTTTGCCTCATAGTCATAAAAGGCCTTCTTTGGAACAATCTCAATTGCGCCGAGCGCCCTCTCGCCGAGTATGCCAACCTGCACCTCTCTTCCTTTAATATATTTCTCAATAATAATCTCAGCGCCATATTTAAAGGCAATATCAAAGGCATCATTTAATCCCTTCTCATCTGAAACAATGGACACACCAACACTTGAACCCTCTGACACAGGCTTTACCACTACAGGGAATCCAAAATCTGACCCCTCACCCTTACCCTCTCCCCCAAGGGGAGAGGGAATAAATTTGCTTCCTATCTTCTTATTATAATCCTTCTTCTCCAGCACATAATACGGCCCAACAGGCAGTTTATGAAATTCAAATATCTTCTTGGAAAATATCTTATCCATGCCCAATGCACTCGCTATAACGCCAGAGCCTGTATAAGGTATCCCCATCACTTCAAGCATCCCCTGTATTGCGCCATCCTCGCCATATTTCCCATGAAGGGCAATGAAGCTTATTTCAATCCTCTCTGCCCTTAATCTCTCTGCTACATTCCTGTCCACATCAACAGGGACTGCATCATAGCCATTCTCCCTTAATGCCTTTAATATTGCCTCCCCTGATTTTAAAGAGACCTCGCGCTCTGCCGAAAGCCCGCCCATCAGCACACCAATCCTCTTCCTCGTGACCAAACCCATTTAATTTTTACCGACCACCTTTATCTCCAGTTTTAGTTCTACACCCTTTTCCCTCTTTACCCTCTCCTTAACGATATTTATTAAAGAAAGAACATCCCTTGCCAGCGCCTTGCCTTTATTAACTATGAAGTTTGCATGCTTCATGGATACCTCTGCATCGCCTACCCTGCATCCCTTTAATCCAACCAATTCTATCAGCTCGCCCGCAGCAATATCTTCAGGATTTTTAAAGATTGAGCCGGCTGATTGTGCACCAACAGGCTGTGTCTCTTTTCTTCTTTCCATCAGCCTCTTCATCTTATCCTTTATCTTTTTATTATTTCCCCTATGCAGGCCAAAGGCGCCGCCTAATATAATCCCCTTTGGCAAACGGGTATTCCTGTAGCTGAATTTTATATCATTTCTGTCTATCTCAATAACCTCGCCGTCCATCTTCATCATCCTTACAGATTTGATGACATCCTTTATCTCCCCGTCAAATGAGCCTGCATTCATGAAGATTGCGCCGCCGACGCTGCCGGGGATGCCAGAGGCAAACTCAAGGCCTGAAAGATTATGCGCGGCCGCGAAATTCAACAGCCTAAGAAGTGAAACCCCTGCCTCTGCAAATAGGAGCGTCTCATCATTGTCTTCTTCCGATACAACCATGATCTTGTCAAACCGCTGGAGGTTCACAACAATCCCCCTGACCCCGCTGTCCTTTACCAGTATATTTGTACCCTTTCCGAGTATAAAGACAGAGATCCTTTCCTCCTCAGCGATCTTTAGTATATTTGACAGGTCATGAAGGTCCTGAGGAAAAACCATTATATCTGCAACACCGCCGATCTTAAATGAGGTATAATTTTTCATAGGCTCTCCATATCTTATATCTCCTTTAACGGAGGATAGAAGTTTTTTTAATTCCCTCAACTATCTCACCACCAACCTTCCATATATCTCCTGCCCCGAGGGTTATGATTATATCGTTTTTTTTAAGCATCTTTAAGACATAATCAGCAACTTCATCCTTATTTTTGATGAACACCACCTCCTTATGCCCGTGTTCTTTTATTAACTCATACAACCTCTCCCCTGATACGCCTTCTATAGGGGACTCCCCTGCTGAATATATATCTGTCAGTATAAGCGAGTCTGCCTGATAAAAGGCTGTGGCAAAATCCTTCATCAGATAGGCTGTCCTTGTATAACGATGCGGCTGGAATATGGCAATGATACGCTTATCCCATCCTGTCTTTGCAGCAGCGAGTGTTGCCCTTATCTCTGCAGGATGGTGTCCGTAATCATCAACCACCATCACGTCGTTAAATTCGCCCCTTATCTGGAATCTCCTCTGAATGCCGCTGAAATCTGACATTGCCTTCTTTATCACATCCATCTCTATACCAAGCTCAAGCCCCACTGCGATTGCTGCAAGGCCGTTATAAACATTATGAAGCCCCGGCATCCTCAGCCTGAATTTCCCAAGTTCTTTATCCTTATAAACCACCCTGAACCCTGATTCAATGCCCTTTAATTCAATATCCTTTGCTATAAAATCTGCCTGTGCAGAAAGGCCGTATGTAACATACCTCTTTTCAATAGACGGAATAATATCCTGAATATTCTTGTCATCAAGGCATACCACAGAAAGCCCGTAAAATGGAACCTTATTTACAAAATTCAAAAAG
>JACPZJ010000086.1 GCA_016195585.1 Nitrospirota bacterium
TATTAACACCTCCGGCATTGGCGTCATTGAGAAACCGGTGAATATATCTGCAAATAACATGAAGGCCGGTGATAAGATAATTGTCAGCGGAGCCATCGGCGACCACGGCATTGCTGTTATGGCGAAGCGGGAGGGGCTTGATTTTGAAGGCCCGATAATGAGCGATACAGCCCCGCTTCATGGCCTTGTTGCTGATATGATCTCTGCGGCGCCTGATTCAGTTCATGCCCTTCGCGACCCAACAAGGGGCGGCCTTGCAACGACACTAAAGGAATTTGCAATATCATCCAATATCGGGATTGTTATTTATGAGGATAGGATTCCAATAAAACCAGAGGTGCAGGGCGCCTGTGAGATACTCGGCCTTGACCCGTTATTTGTTGCAAATGAAGGAAAACTTGTGGCATCAGTATCACCCGCGTCTGCAGAGGCAGTGGTATCTGCAATGAGAAAAAACAGATACAGCAGGGATGCTGCAATTATCGGCGAGGTAGTCTCCGAGCAAGAGCCTTTTTATCTCATCATATACCTCCTTGCCATTTTTCTTCGGCATTATCACATCAAGGATAACAAGCTGAATCCTGTCTTTATTTTCTCTAAACTTCGCTATAGCCTCATGGCCGTCTGATGCCTCTATAACCCTATACCCATGCTCCTCAAGTACAGTCCGCATGAGGTTTCTTACGCTTATATCGTCCTCTGCCAATAGGATTGTTTCTGTGCCTCTCGGCAGAATTATATGCTCCACAGGCCTTGCCTCATCAGCCTCGGTCATTATTAATGGAAGGTATATACGAAAGATAGCGCCATGGCCAATCTCACTATATACATTAATATACCCATTATGCTCCTTTACTATTCCATAAACTATTGCGAGCCCTAAGCCCGTTCCCTTGCCGACCTCCTTTGTTGTAAAGAAGGGTTCAAAGATACCCCCTTTGATCTTTTCATCCATACCTATTCCTGTGTCTGCTACTGAGATTAAGCCGTATATTCCGGCCTTCCCGTATCCATGTGTTGTTATAAATCCATTATCCATCTCTGCCAGACTCATCTCAATAGTTAAAACCCCTCCATCAGGCATGGCATCCTGTGCATTGGTGGCAAGATTCATTACAACCTGTTCTATCTGGCCGGAGTCTGCCATTATTGTGAGAGGCTTTTCTGTAAGTATTGTTTTTAGTTCTATATCCTCCCTTATAACTCTGGGCAGGAGTCTCATTACAGAATTTATGATATCATTTAGTATTACTGGCCTCAGGTTTGTTATCTGCTTTCTGCTGAATGTGAGAAGGCTTCTTGTGAGGTTTGCAGCCCGCTCGCTTGAGGCGAGTATCTGCTCTACATATGATCTCATGGGATTGCCATTTTCAATCTTTATGTGCAGTAATGTTGCAAACCCTGTTATGGCAGTAAGAATATTGTTAAAGTCATGCGCCACGCCGCCGGCAAGCTGCCCCACGGCCTCTACCTTCTGGGCATGCTGCAACTGCTCCTGAAGCCTCTTGCGTTCTGTTATATCTTCATTAACAGCTATATAGTGGGTGATATTTCCACCTGCATCTTTAATTGGAGATATAGCGGCGTACTCCCAGAATAACTCGCCATTCTTTCTTTTGTTAAGAAACTCGCCCTGCCATATCCTGCCGGAGGCAATGGTATTCCACAAGTCCTTATAAGTTTTGACAGGGGTTTTGCCAGACTGTAGGATACGGGGGTTTTTCCCGATCACCTCTTCCAGCGAATAACCTGTCTTTTCTGTGAACCTCGGGTTAACATATTCAATATTGCCATCAGGATCTGTTATCACAATCAGGGCAGGATTTTGCTCTACTGCGTGTGAGAATTTTCTGAGTTTATCCTCTGCCTGCTTGCGCTCAAGTTCAGCAGAGGCGCGTACAGCAAAGATGCGGAGCATGGATTCAGCCAAAGCAGGATTCTTAAGCGGCCTGCTATCCATCAGCGCCATCAGCCCGAGTATGCGGCCTGTTGAATCAGATAGAGGGGATCCAATGTAGCTTTCAATTTTCATCTCTGACAGGTGATAATCCTTGGGAAACATCTGTTGAACATTCCGTGGGTAGCAGCACAGATCTTTTTTAACAATATTTTCGCAGGGTGTATTGGCTAATTTATATTCAAAATTGTCTGCAATCTTCCCGTCAGTACAGACAGCAATGGTCTTTACCGCATTATAGCCTTTTCCTGCTAATGCGCCGATGAAGGCGTATTTTACATTTAAGGTCTTTGCGAGATGCTGTACAAGGGATTTAAAAAAGGCCTCGCCGGTTGCCGCAGAAATGCCGTTGGCAATATTAAGCAGCGCCGCTTCCATCTTCCCGGATACTGCGATAACCTTCCGTCCTTTTCCTGAGGGTCTTTTTATAGGTTTTTTTGGTTGTTTTTGTTTTTTGGTTATGGCAGCCAAGGGTTAGTCCATGTATTTATTTTTAATAAGGCAATGTTATAATTATACCTTAAATTATAAACTTGTCAAAGAGATCTGCTGACATATAACAGTTTGAGGCATAAGGAGAATAAAAATACTTGCAATCTTATCCTGAATGATGTATATTTTTACTAAGTTAACACGCCTTTTAATTGGGGATGGGGGTCCCCTTTGGTTTTGGTGAGAAGAGGATTTAGAAGTTGACGGCGTTCGCAAAAGTGGATGCTATAGTCAGCTCTTATTAACCAAATTTAAGGAGGCGCCTCCAATGAATCACGCAATATTTAACCCTTCCAATTATTATTTTAATGCAACTGAAGAATTTGATCTGCAAGACCTTAAATTATTAAAGAAAACATCAGGTGTATGGAATGGAAAGGACTGGATTTCTGCTTCTGCAGGAATGACAAATTCCCTAACGACTTGCTGCTTACGAGAGGTCTTCTTAGCTTGCATTAATCGGAAAAATAGGATAAGATTATAAATAGAAATAACATGAGGGTTATTTTAACAAGGCATGCGAAGAACCGTAATAGAGAGATACTGGCTACAACCTTTGAAATAATTGATTCAATAGAGAATCCAGATAGTCATTATGTTCAGGAAGATGGAAGAGAAGTTGCGATAAAGGCATTAGGAAATAAACTATTAAAGATCGTTTATAAACAAGAATTGTTAGGATATAGAATTATAACAATTATTGACCGTAATCAGTAGGAGAAGGTATGAAGATAGAATATGACCATTTTGCAAATGCCCTTTATATAAGGCTACAAGAAAAAACGCATGGAAGAACAATCGAAATCAATGAAAATCTTAATATTGATCTGGATGATACTGGAAATCTAATAGGGGTGGAGATACTTAATCCTGATGTATATCCTTTAGAAAAGATATTAAAACCCATTGTGGAAGAATATACAGAAAAAGACTCCGAGAGTATAGATATTAAAAAAGAACGTACAAGCATTTAAACATTTCCGATTAAACCTCATTCAAGGAGGTATGCTATGGAACAAATATTAAACCCCTCCAATTATTATTTTAACCACAATGCCATTGTATCTGCCAATAGAGGAGTATTATGTTTTTACCTATATCTGCGTAAGAACGAAGACTCATTAATACAGGAATGGCTGATGGAAAAGGTGGGATGAAAAATTAAGGCACAGGAGGTAGTCTATGACTGAAATATTTAATCCTTTTCACTATACTTTTTATTTGTTTCAAAAGCGCTATTGTAAATATTAAAAAAATAGAAACAAAAGATGAGAAGACCAGAGTAAAAGGTATTTTCCTTGGGTTTCTAATCTCGGCTTTTGGTAATATTGACTGGCAGCCTGCGGGCAATTAAGGGGAAAAAATCCTTCTTGACTTGCTTTACCTTTTGTGTTAAAAGTAAAGCGTCCGGTAAGGAGGTTATTTATCCATGCAAACAGTAAAACTCAGCTCTAAAAACCAGATAGTAATTCCAAAAGAGGCCAGAGAGGCTATGCGCATCAAAAAGGGTGATGAACTTCTGGTGGTTACCAAAGATAATATAACCATTATCATGCAAAAACCTGCCTCCTATTGCGAGGCATTATCTGGTTTGGGAAAAGGGATATATAAGAAGGATTATCTGAAAAAGGAAAGACGTTCTTGGTAATACCTGAATATGTAAAAAAATTCCTTCAAACCCATCAAATCATTTCACTGGACACCAGCATATTTATCTACTTTGTTGAACACAACCAACAGTACTACCCTATTTGCAATTTGATATTTGAAAAACTTGAAAAGGGAGATATACAAGTGTGCACCTCAAGTATTACTCTATTGGAAATCCTTGTCCAGCCGTATCGGCTGAAAAATGACGACCTTGTGCTTAAATTTTATTCATTATTAACCACCTATCCTAACATTAAATGGATTGACTTAACACTCAGCATTGCAGACCTTGCTGCAAAGCTTCGTGCAGAATATCGGCTCAAAACCCCTGATTCCATTCAGGTGGCTTCAGCCATTTCGCATGGCGCCACAGGTTTTATATGCAATGATAAGGCATTTAAGATGATTAAAGAAATTGAGTGCATGGTAATTGATGAATAATTGGCTTCTTTTTTAATTTTTGCTTGATTATCTCTAAATATTGTGCTATAGTTTTTTTGTTTGAAGGGGATTTTCCCCATCTGACAACAGGGGGTCAGTGGTGAGGGGAAAGGGAGGCAATACTAAATGGTTGAGATACTCAACCCCTCAAACTACTTTTTCAACCATCACGCGGTTGCGCCGGCGTTTGTAGCGCTTGTAGTCTTTTGCGCAGGCCTTTATGTTTTTCTAAAAGAAAGAAAAGAACTTCCAAACATTTCCTTTTTTATCTTCTGTCTCACCATAAGCATCTGGCTTTCAGGCATGGCGTTATTATATTCAACAGTAAACCCCATTGTTGCTGATATTATTTTCAGATATTATGTCTTCTTTGGCGTTGTCCTCATGCCGCCAATCTTTTATCTTCTTACATCATCAATATTAAATCAATTAGAGAAAAGCCGCTATATTGCAATAAACTTTTTCATTGCAATTGCTTTTTATATTATCAATCTAAAAACTAATCATCTCTACCTTGAGATGCAAAAATATGATTATGGATATTATCCTTTTATGAATTATGGTTCATATATATTTCTCATGTTCTTTTATATTACGGTTTTGGTATGTTTTAATAATTATATTAAGAACATTAAAAAT
>JACPZJ010000087.1 GCA_016195585.1 Nitrospirota bacterium
TCTCTTACGCCATCAAGGGTTCTTATCTTTGATAATATCATCTCGCCCAGACCCTTTAAATCGGGGGCCTCAACAAGTGCAATAATATCATAAGGGCCTGTTACTGTATGGACAGTCTTAATCCACTTTAAAGCAGAGATAAATTTAAAGGCGCTTTCAGTCCTGTCGCCGACAACCCTGATTAGTACATACGCATTAAGAGCCATGAATAACCACCTCCTCTCAACTTAATCAACTAATACAAACGAAATAATTAATGTTGTACACCCCTCACCCTCACCCTCTCCCACAAGGGGAGAGGGAATCTTATTATTTCCCCTCCCTTGATGGGAGGGGATTAAGGGGAGGGTGGTTGAGATGTCAACTTATTTATTGCGTTTGTATTAATTTCAGCTTATCTCCATCTCTCTTCAGATAACCCGTTTTTATTTTCGGGTCATGCTCAAAAATCAAAAGCCATCCTTCGTCAGCAGACTGATTTAATATCCTCTTTTTGTTCTCAAGCGTTTCAAGGGGAAAAAGGTCATAGCCCATTATATATGGAAAAGGTATATGCGATGCTGTAGGCACCAGATCCCCAAGATAGACCGCCTTTTTATTCGCAGATTCTATGAGCACACACTGGTGATTGCGATTATGTCCTGGTGTCTTTATTACCATTACACCTTCAGCTATTTTCTTATCGCCCTCAACAAATTCAACTGCCCCTGCCTCTCTTAATGGCAGGAAATCATCCATTCGATAGCTTGCCTTTGTCCTCTCATTTGTATGAATGGCATCATCCCATTCACCCTTCTGTATAATATACCTTGCATTTGGAAAGGTCGGCATATATTTTCCTTCTGAATCCATGATTGTATTTCCGCCTGCGTGATCAAAATGAAGATGCGTATTTATAACAATATCTATATCCGATGTCTTTAATCCTGCTGCGCCAAGAAGGCGATCCATTGGCTGATAATCTTCTATACCAAAAATGGCATTAAATTTTTCATCGCCTTTATTGCCAATGCCTGTGTCAATTAATATATTTTGTCTCCCTGTCCTGACAAGCAGGATGTTCATGGCGAGTAGTATCCTGTTTTTTTTATCAGCAGGATTTGTCTTTTCCCAAAGGGTCTTTGGCACTGCGCCGAACATTGCCCCGCCATCAAGACGAAAAAATCCGCTTGTGATTACATGGAGCTCAAAATCACCCACTTTCATTTTGAACATTTTTCAAGATTATTCTATTACAACCAAAGATAAATTGCAAAGCAAAAAAGGCGGTCTTATAACCTCTTAATTTATCAGGATTTCTTTGGTGGATAACTTTGAGGTTTTTTCAATAAAATCAATAAATTATTCTTGAAAAAATCTGGTTTTTGTGCTATACTATTTTTATAAAAAAAGCATCAGGCGAGGTGTAAGGGAATAGAGGGCTGCACAAAAATCGTTTCGTCCTTGGTTATGCAGATTAAAAGCCAGATTACACGGATTAGAAGTTTTAAATCTGAGTAATCATGTGTTAGAATCTGTGTAATCAGGTATTTTCAAAAGGAGGTGACTTTATATGACTAAACTCATAAAATGGAGCCCCTTTTCAGAACTTACAACCTTGCACAAAGAGATGGATGATCTTTTTAAGAGATTCTTTGGTGCAGGGGAAAGGGTTTTAGGTTTAAGAGAGAGAGAAGAATGGTATCCTGCAATGGAGAGCTTCATTAGCAAAGGTAGCCTCATTATAAGGGCAGAGCTGCCGGGGGTAGATCCCAAGGATGTTGACATCTCCATAGTCGGGAATCACCTTACAATTAAGGGCGAGAGGATGACCACAAGGGAGATGAAAGAAGAGGAATGCCTTGTAAAAGAGATTTCCTATGGCGCCTTTGAAAGGTCCATGACCCTACCTGAGGGTGTAGATATCAATAAGGTGCATGCTAAATATGCAGATGGTATTCTTGAGATCGCAATGCCTGTTCCAAAGGAGCTTGCTGCCAAGAAGGTAGAGATTGAGTACAAAGAGACACCTGAAAGGGAGAGGGTTATTAAGGCTGCTTAAGTAAGTATAATGAAGATATCTTCCCTTACGCCTTGCCTGCAGTTTTAAAAATAAAAAATGCCCCTTTTAAAGGGGTATTTTTTTATGCCTCTTTTTCCTCGGCTATACTTTCTACTTCTTCCCTGTGGGCTTCAAGGATGCTGTGCACCTTGATATTGGCGCTCTCAATGGCCTTTTTAATTTCCACAAGCTTTGCATCGTAGACCTTGAGCATATAATTAATCCTTACAGGCATAGAAATCTATCCTCCTTGTTTGATTTTTGTGTCATTATTATTATTAAAACCAACTATTCTTAGGCATGATTGTAGTGGAGAAACAGATAAAAATCAAGGGTTTATTTTAATTTTTCTTTGGCCTTTTCCTTGACATTTACCTTTTTTTTGTTAAAATTACAATGATAATCACCAAAATATTATCTGACTCACCCATATATTTGAGGATATATAAGTGGCTAAAATAAAAGAAGAATATAAACTTTCACCAGAGATTGAGAAGTTAGGAGAAAAACTGGCGAAAGACCCTTCTTCAAAGCTATTCCTTCCCCTTGCAGAGGAATACGCAAAGGGCGGAATGTTTGAAGAGGCGTTGACTGTTATAAAAGACGGGCTTAAATATCATCCGGCTTATGTTAGCGCGAGGGTGGCCTTAGGCAAGGTCTATCTTAAAAAAGGGCTTTTAAAAGAGGCGCTGGATGAGTTTAAAAAGGTTATTTCTGCAAATCCTGATAATATCCTAGTCCACAAAAAATTAGCAGAGGTTCATCAGAAATTAGGCAATATGCAGGATGCCATAAAGAGTTGTAACACAGTACTCCTTTTGAATCCAAAGGACGAAGAGATCAGGGCGATGTTAAGACAACTGGAGATTGTCGCACCTGCTGCCCCAAAGGCCCCTGAGAAACCAGTGGAGCCAATGCCTTCTGCTGGAAAGCCTGTGGAAAAAACTGTTGCAGAAAGACCCATCCCGGAGAAACCACCTACAGAAAGACCAGCAGCAGTGAAACCATCGGTTCCTGTTATGCCTGAACCTGTTGAAAAGGAGAAGGAGCCCTACATAATAGAAGAAAAGATTGAGGAGCCTTTTGGACGGATGGATTTTGCTGAAAAGGGTATGGAGGAAGAAAAATCATCTATTGAAAAGGAGCTTCCTATCGAAGAAGAGGCTATTATTCAGGACAGCGGTTTGAGCCAGATAGAGGAGTCCTTTAAGATACCTGAGGATAAAGAAGATATACTCAATCTTGGTGAAGAGAAGGTGGAGGCTAAAAAGAAGGAGGGGAGCCTCTGGGAGATGCCATCTGAGAAGGAAGATGCTATCTCTTTTGAAGGACCCATTAAGGCGCCTGAAGCTAAAAGGAAAGATAAGGTTGAGGAAATCTTCCCCTTTAAAGAAGAAGATGTTAAGGCACAGGCAGGTGAATCAGAAGAAGGGAATGTGCCTGTTTATGAGATAAGCGATGAAGAATTAATAAGCTTTCCTACTGACCTCATTCAGTCTGATGAGGAGATGGTTTATGAGGCAAAGAAAAAGGAAGACGAGATAATAAGTTTGGATATTTCGCCAAAAGAGAGGGCATCTGAGCAGCCAGAAAAGATAAAAGAGCCTCCTCATGGCGAGGATATGATAATTATTGAAGAGCCTGAAGAGGAGCTTTTGTCGCTTGAAACTCCAATACCAGAGATTAAGCCAGAGATTAAGATAGAGCCGCCAAAGGCAGAACCTAAAGAGGATATCTTATCAGTTGAGGAGATAAGAGTAGAGATGCCGTTTTTCGCAGAAGCTGAGGCTCCAAAGGTAGCAGTAGCCGGTAAAGAGGAGCTTGCGACAGAGACCCTTGCGGAGTTGTATATAAAACAGGGTTTTTATGATAAGGGTATTGATATATATAGTAAGCTCTTGAAGGCAGAGCCTAAGAATAGTGTATTAAATCAAAAATTAAAGGATGCTATTACGCTCTCAAATCTGCTTGCAGGCGGCCAAAAGAAGGATAAGGATTATGAAGAGATTATTCCGGGTGTAACTATAGAAAAAACAGGCGCAGCAGTTGAGAATATAGAGATAGTTGAGATACCATCTCCAAAGGCTGAGGCAGTCAAAGAAAGGGTAGTTATTCCTCAGCCCCCTGTTCAAAGGCCAAAGGAAGAGGCTAAAAAAACAGAACCACCAAAGACAGGGGATCTGCCTCCTAAGGCTCCCAAACAGAAGGCAAAGATACAGAGGTTACAGAGTTGGCTTGAAAATGTAAAGAAAGGGTAATTTCTATGGGCTTTACTGAGATACTTCGGCGTATAGTAGATGAAGAGAAGGATGCCCTTTGTATTGCTATTGTTGGTACAGACGGCATTGTAGTGGAAGAGCGCCTCGTTGATAGTCAGATTGATCTTGCATCAGTAGGCGCAGAGTACAGCAGTATTTTAAAGGATATAAGCAAGGTATCCGATTCCTTGAGGTTTGGCGATGTCAAAGAGGTGGTGGTCTTTACTGACAAGGCAATAGTAATGCTAAAGGGTATTAATAAGGAATATTTCATACTTTTTGCTATAAAGCCTGATGGGAATATTGGTAAGGGGCGCTTTCTTCTCCGCAGGGAGATGCCAAAATTAGAGAAAGAGCTGCAATAAAAAAAATAAAAAATCAAAATGCAAAAATCAAAATTAAGGAAATTAATTTTGATTTTTGATTTATTGAGGACACTTGCCGATGCTAAAGATACTTGTATTACACGGACCAAATCTGAATCTCCTTGGACTCAGGGAGCCTGAGATCTACGGCAAGACCACGCTCATTGATATAAACAAGGAGCTTATGGGATTTGCAAAGAAAGAGGGCCTTGAGCTTACTACTAAACAGTCCAATTTTGAGGGCGAGTTGATACAGATAATACAGGAGACAATGGAAAATTATGACGGCATAGTCTTTAATCCGGCGGCCTATACACATACCAGTATTGCCCTGAGGGATGCAATAGCAGCAGTGAATATTCCGGTTATAGAGGTTCATCTGTCAAATATATATAAAAGAGAGCAGTTCAGGCATCATTCTTATATCTCTGAAGTGGTGGAGGGGGTTGTATCAGGTTTTGGAAAAGAGAGCTATTTCTTAGGGCTCAGGGCATTAATAAATCTACTCTCCAAGAAGGCAAAAAAATAATCCAATGAAATTTAATATTGACCGCCTCTCTGGTATAAGGGAGAGGTTTGCAGAAAAGAAGATTGATGCAATTTTTTTGACTGCCATACAAAATATAAGATATTTATCCGGTTTCAGCGGCTCCTCTGCCTATATGCTGATTACAAGGGAGAAGGCTTATTTTATTACAGATTTCAGATATAAAACACAGGCAGCAGGGGAGGTAGATGGGTATAATATCAGGATATATAGAGACTCAATAATTGATGAGATAAAGAGGCTGATAAGAAAAAATAATATCTCCCACCTTGGTATAGAAAAGAAGAATATTACGCTTGAATCATACCAAAAGTTGACAAAAGGATTAAAGAAGGTTAAAATTATCCCCACTTTAAATTTGGTGGAGGGGTTCAGGGCAGTAAAGGACTCAGTTGAGATAAAGAATATAATAAAGGCAATAAAGAGGGCAGAGTTGGCCTATAAAGAAATAAGTCCGAATATAAAAAAGGGCGCTGCTGAAAAGGATATAGCCTTGAGATTAGAATATGCTATAAAGGGTTCAGGTTCTACAAGACTGCCGTTTGACATTATCGTGGCCTCTGGTTACAGGGCTGCACTGCCGCATGCAACTGCAGGTAAACGTAGATTAAGAAGTAACGAGTCTCTTATTGCGGACTTTGGCGCAGAATATGAGGGTTATTTTTCGGATATTACCCGCACCAGCTTTATTGGTCATAAGATGACCAAAAAGGCATGGAAGATATATGATACAGTATTGAGCGCCCAGCAGGCGGCAATTGATTTAATAAGGCCTAATATCAGGGCAAGGGATGTGGATGCAGCGGCCCGTAAGGTGATATCAAAGGCAGGATATGGCAAATACTTTGGCCATGGCACAGGACACGGTGTCGGATTGATGATACATGAGATGCCGACAATCTCACCTAAGAGTGAGGATATATTAAAAGAGGGAATGATATTTACTGTAGAGCCGGGGATATATATTCCGGGATGGGGCGGCGTAAGGATAGAGGATATGGTTCTTGTTACAAAGGCAGGATGCAGGGTGCTCACATCATTGCCAAAGTAGATTTATTAATACCAAAAATACCCTCTTTGCTCTCTGTGCGAAGCTTTTGACCAGTCTAAGGATCGGGTCGCTCAAATATGCAAACTCGGCCTTCGGCCTCAGACAGTGTACATTTGCCCCTCTGGGGACGCTCCCGCTCGCCAAGGCAGGCGCCCCAAAAATTCCGTAATGTTCGCTCCATGGGTATTTTTTTGTGTGCTAAATATTATCTTGTAAGGAGGGTTAACCGTTGTTATCAACAAGCGATTTCAGAAATGGATTAAAGATTGAGGTGGAGGGGGAACCGTATGCCATTGTTGAGTTTCAGCATGTCAAGCCGGGGAAGGGCGGCGCCTTTGTCAGGACAAAATTAAGGGGAATTAAAACTGGAAGTGTGATTGACAGGACATTCCGTTCAGGTGAGAAATTTAATAAGCCAAACATGGAAGAAAGGGAGATGCAGTATTTATATGCCTCTGCGGATCAGTACTTTTTCATGGATAATCAGACATACGAGCAGATAGCCCTTACAGAGGAGAATCTCGGTGAAGGCAGAAAATATTTAAAAGAGAATATGGCTGTAAAGATACTTTTTTATAATGAAAAACCGATTGGTGTTGAGGTGCCGATGTTTGTTGAATTGAAGATAGTAAAGACAGACCCTGGTGTGCGCGGTGATACAGCATCAGGCGGGACAAAGCCTGCTACTTTGGAGACAGGTGCAGTGATAAAGGTCCCGCTTTACATGAATGAAGGCGAGATAATTAAGGTTGATACAAGAACGGGCGAGTATATAGAGCGGGTTAGATGAACGGTTTCGTAAAAAGTCCATCTGCTGCGTTGTCGCTTCGGCCTCGCATCCTCACATACTACTTTGTATGTTGCGGTGCGAGCCCTCGCTCCGCCTTGCATCTGGAGCTTTTTACTTTGCCGTTAAACTTTTGCAGAGGAATGAATGATAGACGATGGTTAATTTCAAAACTTAGGAGTGGATAGATGAACATTAAAGAATTAAAAGAATTGATTGACCTGATGAGGAATGCAGACATCTCCGAACTTGAAATAGAAAAAGGGGGAGTAAAGGTAAAACTTAAAAAAGGCCACTCCCTTGCCATGCCTGCTATTACAAGGGTGGAGGCTGCAATACCCCAGAATATAGAAAGGCAGGTTATATCTGCAAGAGAAGAAAAGGCTGCAATACCTGTTGAAGAGGAAAAAGGGATAGTGACTGTTACATCGCCGCTTGTAGGCACCTTTTACAGGGCGCCTGCGCCGGATGCCAAGCCATATGTAGAGATCGGTGATATTGTTAAAAAGGGTCAGATTATCTGCCTTGTTGAGGCAATGAAGCTCATGAATGAGATAGAGGCAGATATCAATGGCAGGATCTCTGCCATACTTGTGGAAAGTGGCCAGCCGGTTGAATTCGGGCAGCCGCTCTTTAAGATTGAACCTACAGAGGACTTATAAGATATGTTCAAAAAGATACTGATTGCAAACAGGGGGGAGATTGCCCTCCGCATAATAAGGGCATGCAAAGAGCTCGGTATAAAGACCGTTGCTATACATTCTGTGGCAGATAGGAATGCATTGCATGTCCGCTTTGCAGATGAAAATGTCTGTGTCGGTCCTGCAGAGGGTTCGTTAAGCTACAGGAATGTGCCAAATATCATCAGCGCCGCTGAGATAACCGATGCAGAGGCAATACATCCGGGGTACGGTTTTCTTGCTGAGAATGCAAATTTTGCTGAGGTGTGCGAATCTACAGGTATTAAATTTATCGGCCCCTCTCCGGAGAGTATTGCACTGATGGGAGACAAGGCAAAGGCAAAGGAGACGATGATAAAGGCAGACGTGCCTGTGCTGCCAGGCAGCGACGGGATAATTGCAACTGAGGATGAGGCATTGAAGGTTGCCAAAGAGATTGGCTATCCTGTTATTATTAAAGCTGCTGCAGGCGGAGGCGGCAGGGGGATGAGGGTTGTGCATAATGAAAAGGACCTTGTCAATTCCTTTTTAATGGCACAGGCAGAGGCGCACTCAGCCTTTGGCAGCAATGCGGTATACATTGAAAAGTTCTTTATTGAGCCGAGGCACATTGAGGTTCAGATACTTGCAGATGAACATGGGAATACAATCTATCTCGGCGAGAGGGACTGCTCAATACAGAGGAGGCACCAGAAGCTTATTGAAGAGGCACCCTCCCCGGCAGTATCGCCTGAGCTCAGAAAGAAGATGGGAGAGATCGCTGTGAAGGCTGCGAGGGCAGTGAATTATAAAAATGCCGGCACCATGGAATTTTTGCTTGATAAAATCGGCAATTTTTATTTTATGGAGATGAATACGAGAATTCAGGTGGAGCATCCGATTACAGAGATGGTTACAGGGATAGATATAGTAAAGGAGCAGATAAAGATTGCAGCAGGCTTGCCGCTGGAATATAAACAGGGAGATATAAAGATTAATGGCCACAGCATTGAATGCCGGATAAATGCAGAGTGTCCTGAGAAATTTTCGCCATCCCCGGGTCTTATTACAGCCTATCATCCGCCGGGCGGACTTGGTGTCAGGGTTGACTCAGCAGCATATACTAATTATACAGTGCCGCCATATTATGATTCCATGATTGCAAAGCTCATTGTCCATGCCCCTACAAGGGAAGAGGCAATAATAAGGATGAAGCGGGCGCTGGATGAGTATATAATAGAAGGGATCAAGACAACCATCCCATTTCACAAGAAGGTCCTGAACGACCCTGACTTTAACAGGGGCATTTTTTATACTAACTTCCTTGAAAAATTCAATTCAGTGAAAGAGTAGAAGCTGAACCTAAAATTGTAATAATCGTTCAAAACTGTATTTATTTTACTACAATTTTTATAATACACCTATTTCTATATTAAAAAATATACTTATCTTTCAGGCAGTTACAAATAACCACATATTAATCCACTTCTGGCAAACATCTTGCTTATATCTAATAATGTAATTCGAAAATATAAAATGAGGCATTTTATCTTGGGAAGGATGGGGTTTCCTTTCTTTATTATTTTTATAGCGCTTGCTCATCACTTTTCTTATGCCCTTGCAGAAACAGGCGGCACAGGTCTTAGTATAAGATGGAAAAGGGAGATAGGGACTGAGACATATACACGGGGCATTACAGAAAAGGGCAGGACAACATATATCCAGGCCTATAATGGCTTTTTGTATGCCCTTGATGAGAGGGGCAATAAGAGGTGGCGGGTAAAGACGGATCTTTATGAGAATGCATTTAAGAAATTTAATGGGGTCTTGTATACAGGGGCGAGGGATGGATACCTTCTATCAATAAATGGAGACAGCGGTCAGGAACTCTGGCGTTATAAGGCAGAGGGTTCAATTAATGGCGCGCCAGTAATAGCTGGGGATTTAATCCTTTTTGGCTCATCAGGCGGAATTCTTTATGCCATTAATCCTGAAACAGGTTTAAAAAAGTGGTCATACAGGACAGAGAGCGGGGTATCATTCTCTCCTGCAATTAGCGAGGATAAGATAGTTTATGTTGGCTCAAAAGACGGCCTCTTTTATGCAATAAGCGCAGAAGGCGGTAAGCTATTGTGGAAATTCAGCGCAGAGGGAGGGATCGTGGCCTCTCCTGTTATTGATGGTGATAATGTATATTTTGGCGCGAGGGATGAGAAATTATATAGCCTTAACAGATATACGGGTGAGTCGAGATGGCTTTTTAATGCAGGCTCTGCATTGAATTCCAATCCACTGATTTATGGCAAGACAATCTGCGCTGTCTCAGATGAGGGCATCTTATACGGCATTGATAAGGAGACAGGGACTGAAATATGGAGGATAAAACTGGAGAGGCGGTCTAATACAAATCTGGCAGAAGCAGGCGGGGTCTTGTATGCAGGGACAGATGACCTCTATGCAATAGATATTAATAATGGAAAGGTCATCTGGAGATTTAATGAAAGGGTGAAGGAATTATTTCAGATGGAGATGCAAAGATTAAAGATAGAAGGGGAAAGGAGATTAACAGAGGATGAGAAAAGGGCTATCCGTGTCAGTGACTATTTCCCTATTGACAGCAGGATCAACTCATCTCCAATAATTGCCGACGGCGATATATCCTTTGGCACAGAAAAGGGTTATCTATATCTGGTAAACAGGCTCACAGGCGAGATAATGTGGAGGTTCAAGACAGGCGCGGCTGGCAGCCTGTCACCCATTGCAGACAAGGAGGCAGTTTATACAGCAGGTGATGATAACACCGTATATGCCTTTAATGTAAACTCAGGCCAGATTAAATGGAAGGCAGTTTTATACGGTGAGATTGAGAAGATTAATGTTGGAGAAAAAGGGCTCTATGCAGTTGACAGCAACAAGAGGCTTTATGCCCTTAAAAAAAGCGATGGCAATATTAGGTGGTCGCACAGGGCAGAGGGCGAGGTAAATGGCATTTATACAATGCAGGAGAGGGATGCACATGAGATAGTTATTCTTCAGACTGATAATGAAAAGATACATGGCATTGATGGGGATAAAGGGACGACATGGGTTGGGCAGGCCTTTCGTATCCCTGATTTTATTACATCACCAATTGCCATTGAGAATGATATTCTCTTTTTTGGCTCTAAGAAAGGCGATCTCTATGCGCTTCAATTAAAAGACAAAAGGTTTTCTATTGTGTGGCAGACCCATTTGGGGAAGGCGGTTATAGCAGCTCCAATACTATTTAATAATATGGTATATGCCGCCACAGAGAATGGAGAGATATTAGGCATAGACAAGGCATTGGGGGTAATAAAATGGAGATATGGTCTAAAGGGGAATATAGGATTGCTAACAGCGCATGATGGGGTTATTTATGCTGTAATAAATGAACAGTTTATTCATGCCATAGATGCAGGGGTAAGTAAGACACTCTGGAGGTTTGATGCAAAGACGAGGATAAAGGGCGTCAATGTTGTCAATAGTGAAGGACTGTTTGTTACTGCTGATACTGGAGTTATTTACAATATTGATAAGGCTGACGGCGCTATACGAAATGAATTTAAGGTTGATGAAGGGATTGCCTCGCAGCCTGTTTCCGGGGATGGGAATCTGTTTTATATCACAAGGGAAGGAAATCTTTATACACTGACAATAAGATTGCAATAAAGGAGGGGAAAATGAAATTTAGAAATACAGTATATATGTTTATTTTATTGGCGATACTCTCAGGCTGCGCCACAAAGATATCAGGCACAGTGCATCTCCTTGATGAAACCGGGGCGCCATTGAAGGCTGAAAATCCTTCAGGGACTGTAATTAATATGATAAATCTTTCAGCCCCGATCAGCCGCGCAAATTATTCAGTAGAGGCGAATGATAAAGGCCTTTTTGAAAAGAAGGAGTTAGAAGCTGGGGAATATAAGGTAGAGGCATCAAGACTGGGCTTTGCCACTGAGACGCAGGGCGCAAAGCTCGGCAAGTTTAGCCATAAAAAGTTTGAATTTAAACTGAAGAAGATACCAGAGGGGAAGAGAAAGAGCATCAAAGAGGGCAATAAGGACGAAGAGAAGATTATTAATCCCGGCGAGGTCAATATACAGCCGCCGTCAATGTAAGGTACAAAAGGTATAATATCTTATTTATTAACAATATTCCCTATAGGGACATTGTTAGTAAGTGTTAACAGGCATTATGTGGCAGAGGGCATTTCTACAGGTAATAGTTTTACTTCTCCCATTGGCTACTGGCTGCACCCTTAGAGGGGATACAGATGTTTATTTGATTATTGAGAGCAGGGATGAGAATGGCGATCTCCTTCCTGATGCAAGGGTAATAATCAATGGCATTGAGAAGGGGGTAACAGACGGGAATGGGCTTTTCAGCGGGGTTATAAAGACAACAATTGGAAGGGATGTAAGCCTCAAGGCAGTAAAGGATAATAAGAGCTGGAAGACCGTCTTCAAGATATATCCAAAGATAGATGATATAAAGAGGGGCGAAAAGAGGGATGGTTTTGAGGGTGATATAAAACTGGACGAGGAGGTAGCTTCCATTGCAGAGGCGCACCAGAAGGGGGAGTACAGGTTTATTGCGATCCTCGCAAAAAATAATTAGCAATGAATAACTCTAAGGAGGGCTTAATATGAGAAATAATATTACAAAAAATTCCCTGCTTATTATGTCGGTTCTTGCGCTATTTTTATCGGCTGCATGTTCAAAGGGGAATAAGATAGAGCTTGCCATTGAGGCAAGGTCTGTATCTGACGGCATGCCGCTATCTCAGGCAAAGATAATCTTAGATAATAAAGAAGAGGGGGAGACCGACTCCTCCGGGAAATTCAACGGCCAGATAATAAGAAAGCCGGGTACAGAGGTAGAGCTTGTAATAAAAAAAGATGCAAAGGGTTACAGGTATGAGCCATGGAAGAAGGCCTTTATTATAAGGCTGCCAAAGGACAGCGCTGCTGTTGATAAATACGAGTTTATTGCAGAGCTAAGCGGCGGAAAATATATCACAATAACAGCAAAGGAGAAGGACTCGCCGATTTCATCGGCCCAGATAATGATTGATAAAAAGAAGGCAGGTGTTACAAATGATAAGGGGATATACGAGCATACATATACAGGGGCTTTTTCAAAGGAGGCGGTGATTTCTGCATCAAAGGCAGGTTATGTGACAGGTGAAAGCAGGGTTAAGATAGAGCCGGGGGCAGAGGTTGTTGTAAATCTTGCAAAGTATATCAATCTGAATATCACAGCGCACACAGAGGATTACGGTGTAGTAAGCGGTATCGCAGGTATTGATGTTTACATAAATGGGAAGCCTCAGGGCAAGACAAATAAAAATGGTGAGTTTGTATATGATTATAAAGGCGAGCCGAATAAAAAGGTTACAGTGGAGCTGAAGGCTGCGGATTATATCCCATATTCATGGAAGAAGGATGTGGTGTTAAAGGATAGCGCCAGCCTTACAAGATATTTTTATCCTGTTTCGCCAAAACCTATAAAGGTCGGCATATATAAATTTGCAAGCAACCTTTATGCAGACAATGAGGTGAAAGAGATCATCAGCAGGGTGCATACTTCTTTATCAGAGAGCCTCTTTGATAACAAGGCATTTAAGGATGTCCCAACAAATGTCCTGATTGATGAGGTAAAGAAGAATAAACTCAGCCTTGATAAGATGACAGGCAAGGGATGGGCGAATACAAACCTGAAAAAGCTCATTGATATGATTATTGTGGGCAGTATCGGCAAAGACGACAAAGGCTATACAGTAGAGACAAAGGTGTATACATCTAAGGGTAAGATCCTTCTAAGTGTTATAAAGCAGGTAAAGGGGTTAAGGGATATTGATTCTGCGGCGAGGGATCTGGCATCTGAGATAGCAGAGAGATTCCCCTTTGAAGGCACGGTTGTTGCTGTTGAGGATGACGGTTTAAAGATAAATCTTGGAAAGGCTGGCGGCTACAGGCTGTCAAGGGGTATGGAGTTTGATGTGCAGGCTGCCAAATTTGATAATGAAGGAAAGATAACAGGCGTAAATAATATAGGCGTTGTTGAGCTTAAAAAGATTGATGCGGCTTCCTCTTTCGCTGCGCCAGTGAATGTTAAGGGCAAGGCAGCGATAGGCGATAAGGTTGTGAGGAAGCTCTATGAGTACACAGAGGCCGGACAGAGAAGGACGGGAGGTTTGATATACCGGTTAAACTGGGAAGGAGATACTCATTAATACTCTATAAACACGGGTATCAGCAGGTTAGGGATAAGATAAGCCTTGACAAGAATAAAGAGGTGAAGGAGTTTCAGATGACTCCAAATACAGCGGCCTTTAAGGCAGAATCATCGCCATCAGGCGCAGAGGTGTCTGTAGACGGCGAGTCCCTCGGCAAGACGCCATTTACAGAGGGTAAGCCTGTAGAACTCGGCTTCCATACAATTAAGGCCTCGGTTGGACAGGACTATCGTGAGTGGGAGGAAATAGTAGAATTTGATAAGGAGGTTATTGATAAGACAGGCCCGAATAAGATTGTATTACATAAAGATTATCTCAGGCTGGGGGACGAAGAGTATAAGAACGGGGCAATTGAAAAGGCGATTACATTATATTCAAGCACAGAAAAGGGGCATCCTGATTATTCGGTTGCAAGACACAGGCTTGCCCAGATATATCTGGATGATAAAGGAGATTATGAAAATGCTATCAGGGAATTTGAGAATGTACTCTCCCTTCCAGAGAACCAGCAGTTGATTTATAAAAGATTTGCCGTGACATTCACAAACCTCGGCCATGCCTATTATCTTAAGGCCAATGACCTGATAAAGACAGACAGGAATGAGGCCGCAAGGTATTTCCAGAAGGCGATTGATAATCTCCAGACAGCAAAGCAGAATACAAGATTCTTTCCGAATGACAATTATGATGAGGGGCTGCATGACACGATTTATTATCTTGCCCTTTCATATCACAAACTCTATCTGTTATCAAAGAAGGATACATTCTTAAGGAATGCAAACTGGGCATGGAGGGACTATTTTGACTTTTTCCCCAAGACACTTGAAGGAAAGGCAGAATATGAAAAGGCGCGAGACGGTGCAAAGGTATACTGGAGCCAGATAAAGGATAAGCTGTAATTGATGTTGATCAGATTGAATAAGTTGATTGGGTTGAATGGTGAGACAGTAATTAGATTGCTAATGGTTTTTAGCCTTACGCTTTTTATTGTTGAAATTGCTTATGCTGAGGATAAGGCAGTTAAAAGCCAGAGACTGCCTGATTATATTACTGAGGCATTCGGCCCAATAAAACCTGAAGATTATCAGAATGGCGGTGTAAGGATTATTAAAACGAAGGCATTTACAGAGGCTGCTGCAGGCTATAATGAATCAAATCCCCGCTGGTCTCCATCAGCAAGGACTATCGCCTATGAGAGATCAGAGGGCAGCAATAAAGAGATAGTTATAAGGGATATAAAGGGGGAAATTCTTGATACATTAATGCTCAATTCAAAGGGCGAGAGGAAGAAGAAGGGGGTTGAGGATTTTCTCTTTGATGAGATGAAGGATGTTGATGCAGGCTACAATGCAAATCTCTCATGGTCTCCTGATGGAAAGGGCTTTGCCTTTATGAGCAATTCCTCGCAGGGTGATTATGATGTCTATATTGGGGGCATTAATGAAAGATTAAGAAAGATAGCAGGCCATAAGGAGAAGGACGGCCAGCCTGTATGGTCGCCTGCTGGTGATAAGATAGCCTTTGTCTCAGGCAGGAGCGGGAAGGGTGATATCTATATCTACGACATAAAAAGAAATATAACCGCACAATTGACATTTGGTGATAAGGTTGAACTTTATCCAAACTGGTCGCCTGATGGAAAAAGGATCGCCTTTATATCAGGTGACGATGACAATCACGATATATGCGTGATTAATGATATTGATAGGCCAAAGGAGTCGCTTAAATGCTTGACAGAATGGTTTTTTGACGACCTCGCGCCAACATGGTCGCCTGACGGTGCAATGATTGCATTTTATTCAAACTATCATCCATCTGATGAGGCAGGGATCTGGTCAATATTTGCAATAAAGGCAGACGGCAGCGATTTCACAAAGGGTAAGGGGCTTACTGAGAAGATGATAGCTGCTGATGTGATTGCAGATGTGGAGGCCGGCCCGGCATGGTCCCCTGACAGCAGTAAGATATTTTATGTAAAGAATGCAAAGGATGAGTTTAATCCCATATATGCAGTTGATCTTAAGAATAAGAGGCATTACAAACTGGATACAGGCACAAAGATGAATCATGATATTGCCTGTTCAGGTGACGGCATCCTGAGCTTTAGGGCGCAGGTGGATCAGTGGGATCATATATTCATTGCACTGACTAATTTTGTATTACAAAAATACCCCTCACCCTAACCCTCTCCCCATAGGGGAGAGGGGATATTGTTAGTTTCCTCTCCCGCAAGGGGAGAGGGAATTAAAGAGAGACTCCCCTCCCTTGATGGGAGGGGATTAAGGGGAGGGTGAAACTAAAATTATGAAGGCTGATAAAAAGATAATTGCTGCCATAATCATTGTCGCATTTTTATTAATGCTGCTGAATATTGTCTCCTCCGCCTATGCCGGTGAAGAGGCAGTAAAAAAGGCAATGGAGAAGTACGATATCCATCATTATGAAGATGGCATAGCATTATTAAAAAAGGAGATAGACGCAAGGAGCGGGGATGACCTTGTGCTTCCCTATTTTATTCTCGGCAGGCTCTATTTAAAACAGGCAGGGCTTTACAGGGCGATATACGAGACCTCTTTGATGACTACCAATGAGTATCTTACAAAATTAAATGGATCAAAATCAGGCAGGAAAAGCAGATACCTGTCCTATTTCCTCGGCCTCCTGCACCTTGAAATGAATCAGCCTAAAAAGGCTGCTGCGTATCTCCAGCAGTTTATAAACAGCAGCCCGCCTGATGAGAGATTCAGGGAAAAGGCAAGGCTGAGGCTGGGGATGGCATATTACCTTATGGGTGAGAAGAAAAAGGGGGAAGATTACTGGCGCGGCGTTTCAGCAAAGGACGAGGAGATAATTGCTGAGAAGGGCTATATCCTCGTAAGATTAAATACAGGGATTAAAGATGCACTTGAGATGGCGCAGAATGCAATCAAGATCTCCCAGAAGAGCGGCAGAAAGGATATCCAGTTATACAGAAATGCCGCCTATGTATATTACAAAAACGATATGGCTGATGCAGCGCTGGAGCTGCTGGATAAGATGCCCTCTGATGAGGCGGTGTTTGTAGATAATATGGAAAGGAATAAGGTTATCAAATTCTATGACCCGTCTGCTATTGGTGATATCTCAGCAATATACTATTATGCTGCGGGCAAGTACTTTAACAGGGTAATGAATCTAAGGGGAAGGGAGAGGTATGAAGACCTTGTAAGATACTATTTGGGCGAGGTGAGTTACGGCCTCGGCAGATATGATGCTGCAATTGATGAGATAAACAATTTTGTAAAGCTCAGCAAACGGGATGCCAGATATAATGAAAGGGCAAGGGTGCTTTTAGGCGCCTGTTATTATAAAAAAGGGGATAAGAAAAAGGCAGAGGAGATATGGAATGATGTGTTAAATAAGAATCCTCAGGATGCCGGCATCATTTCAGAATTAATGGATACTTATGCGGAATTAAAGGTTGAGGATCCTGCGATCTTAAAGAGAATGGAAGAGAAGGGTTCTTCATCTTCAAGGGATGAGAAGCTGGCGAAGCCATTTTACATGTCTCTCGGCAGGCTGTACTACAACAAGAGAGATTATGAGCGGTCAGTGCAGACCCTTGAGCTTGCGAGGGATAAGGGGAATAAGAATAAGCTGGAAACCAATGACCCTGTATTCTTAATTAGGCTGGCGGATGGCTATTACAGGCTTAGGAAATATTCCGAGTCCCTTGAGATATTTTTTGGCATAGGTAAGGTGTATCCTATTGTAAGGCAGATTCAGGACACAATTCAGGGCGTATATTCAGCAGAAGAAAAGGGCTCAGGTGAGGCGAGGATAAATTAAAAGAGAATGTAAAATGTAAAAATAAAAATGCAAAATGACATATTAAAAAGCAAAACTTTCAAAGGTTTCTTTATCTTTGGATTTTACATTGTAATTTTGACTTTTGATATTTAATTTTTGATTTAATGTATTTAACGCAGGAGGGATTAAGATGAAAAAAATATTGTTTTTTAGTCTGATGCTGATTTTTGCAATTTCTCCGTACATCTCTGCCAAGGATAAAGGCGACGGCAGGCCGAATGGCGGCGCTCTTTCATACGGAGAATTTGGCAGGCCGGCCACTCTTGACCCTGTCACAAGCAATGAGATGATCGCTGTGAGGGTTGTGGAGCTGCTGTTTAACAGCCTTGTCGGAATAAATGCAAAGCAGGAGATTGTGCCTGAGCTTGCAGAAAAATGGGAGATCACCCCTGATAACAGGACATTCACATTCTATCTGAGAAAGGATGTTATGTGGCATAAAACTCAGGGTTCAGGAGACGACAAATACCTAACTGCCGATGATGTGATCTATACATACAATGTAATGACCCACCCAAAGACCATTACGCCATTAAAGCTCAGGTACGAGTTTATACAGGAGATAAAGAAGATAGACCCGCATACTGTCCAGTTTGTATTAAAGAGGCCGGTATTAAATGCCCTCGCAAAATTTACATTATTAGTTGCAAAGCCCTTTGCTGACCAGAATATAATGAGCCAGGCCCTGATGTTTAATGCCATAGACATGATCGTCCTCGTGAATCCGAGGGCCATCCCTGAGATAGATGGGGATAAGAGATTCATCCTCTATCCATATAATGCCCTTTCCTATTCGTTTTTTGGATATAACCTGAAAAACCCATTTTTAGCAGATAAAAAAGTGAGGAAGGCATTTACCTATGCAATAAACAGGCAGGAGATGCTTGATTCGTTCTTTAACGGCAGGGGGACGATAATCTCCGGGCCATTTGCGCCGGGAAGCTGGGCATATAATCTTGATGTAAAGCCCCTTTCCTATGATCCTGCAAAGGCAAAGGAGCTGTTAGCCGAGGCAGGATTTAAGGATACAAATGGCGATGGCATAATTGAAAAGGACGGGAAGCCCTTCGTATTAATGCTGAAGGTGCCGATTGAAAAGGAGAGCGAGGCTGTAAAGAGGGTCGTCCTTGCCTTTCAGAATTATCTTAAGAATGTAGGCGTGAATGTGAATGTGGAATTCAGGGAATGGCATGCATGGAAGGAGGATGTCTTTGCAGAGAATAGCTTTGATATGATCTTTGCATCATGGGTGTTTGACGACTCAGCAGACATCTCATCGCTATTTCATTCAGGCGAGATAGGCAGATGGAAGAACAATTTCGGCGGATATTCAAATCCTGATGTGGATGCGCTCATTGCAGAGAGCAAGCTTACGCTTGATTTTGAAAAGAGAAGGACGATTAATCAGAAGCTCCATGCGATCCTTGCTGAGGAGAATCCCTATACCTTTCTCTGGACATTAACCAACTACGCTGCTGTGCAGAAAAAGGTGCGTAAGGTGGAGATACACCCATATAAATTCTTCAGCTTTGCGGATGACTGGTTTATACCTGAGTCAGAACAGAAGTAGGGGCTGGGGGCTTGAGGCTTGAGGCTATGGTTTGGATTTAATTACCAGTCCCTAATCTCCAGCCCCATCTTTTAATTATATGAAACAAATCCTTTTATGGAAGCCTATTTTAAAAATACTTTCCCGTGAACTGCTCATCACCATCCTTCTGCTGCTTGGTGTCAGCATTATTATCTTTTCTATTCTCCACATGGCGCCGGGCGATCCGCTTCATATATTCATAAATATCCAGACCCAGAATCCGGATGAGATTGCAGCAATAAAAAAGGAGCTTGGTCTTGACAGATGGCTCCCTCTTCAATACCTCTCATGGCTCAATAACATCCTTCATGGCAATTTTGGAAATTCCTTTAGAACAGGCAGGCCTGTATTTAATGAGCTGATAGGAGTTAGCCTCTATACCCTTATCCTGACCATAGGCTCCATGATAGTTACCCTTCTGATCTCTGTTCCAATTGCCATTTTTTCTTCATTGCGGCGGCATCCTGTTCTTTCATGGGGTCTGACACTCCTTGCATATATATTCTCTGCCCTTCCTGTATTCTGGCTTGGGTATATTGTTATCTACATATTTACACATAAATTTAACCTCTTCCCCTTTTTGTCAGCAGGATATGCAGGGACAGCAAAATTTAACCTCCTATATTTTCTACTTCCAATAATTGTCCTCGGTGTTGGCAATGGCGCTATCAGCGAGATAATAAGGCATCTCAATGCGCAGCTTGAACGGGTGCTTTCAGAGGACTATATAAAGGCAGCAAAGGCAAAGGGCGCCTCCATCTGGAGGCACTCATTTAAGGAAGGGATGCTTATCCCTGTTACAACAATGGTTGTAGCCAAGATACCTTTTATCCTCGGCGGCGCTGTTATTGTGGAGCAGGTCTTTAACTGGCCCGGCATGGGCAGGCTTGCATGGCAGGCAGCGCTTGACAGGGACTATCCGATAATAATGGGCATTACAATATTTGCCGCCTTTTTCGTGCATATCGGCAGATTCCTCCAGACGATTGTATATCTTTTTGTGAATCCCCAGATAACAGCAAAGGGAGAAGAGGCATGAGGACAAGGTATATACAAAAAGGGGCAGAGGTAAGCGAGTTCTCCCAGATACCTCTCTGGAGAAGGGGGAACAGGCGAGACCTGATTCAGATCGGCATCGGCCTATTTGTTGTATTATTTGTCCTGAGCTCTTATCTTGTAGCTGTCCTGCATCTACTGCCTTCTGACCCGCTTCAGATAAACCTAAAGGAGATGATGCAGAGGCCTGACTACAAACACATTCTTGGGACAGATTTTATGGGGAGGGATATCTTAAGCAGGATAATTGTAGGCTCTCAGGCATATTTTATGCCGGGCTTGCTTGCTATTGCTATTGCTATTTCCTTTGGCACGCTCGCAGGGCTTGCCTCAGGCTACAATGGCGGGACAATAGACGCCATAATCTCTTATATCCTTGACCTGATAGACTCCATTCCAAAGATGGTGATTATTCTACTTGCCATTGCACTCTTCAGACCCGGGATATATCTCATCATGCTAATTGTCGGGTTAACGAATATACCAGCAGTCGCATCCCTTATTAAATCAAAGGTTATATTTTTAAAAAAGAGGAATTTTATTGAGGCTGCAAAGGCGCTGGGCCTCAGGACACGGCAGATTATTCTTAAACATATCCTCTGGCATAATTGCAAGACAGTTGTAATTATTCAGGCGACACTCGGAATGGGTGAGGCTATATTAATAGAAACGAGCCTCAGCTATCTCGGCTTTGGCGTGCAGGAGCCTGCGCCGAGCTGGGGGAATATGGTTGCTGCTGGAAAGGATTATTTTTTTAGAGGCGACTTTTATCTTTCTACTGCCCCTGCTATGGCGATACTCATCAGCATCCTCGGTTTTTATCTTTTAGGCGACGGCCTGAATAATATCCTTGAATGGCGGAGGAAAAAATAGTGGCAGAGGATATTTTAAGGGTAGAGGATTTGAGGACATATTTTTATTCCTTTACAAAAGAGGCATTCATCCGCGCTGTTGATGGCGTCTCCTTTAATATCAAAAAGGGAGAGGTCCTCGGCATAGTCGGCGAATCAGGCTGCGGAAAGAGCATCACTGCACAGTCTATAATGGGCCTGATAACAGACGGCCCGGGGATAATCACAGGCAATATTTTTTTGAACAACAATGGCAATACAGTAAATCTCCTTGACGGCTTGCCAGATTATGCATCTATCAA
>JACPZJ010000038.1 GCA_016195585.1 Nitrospirota bacterium
ACAGCAGGCGCAGCAACATATTATTTAAACTTGGCAATAGACGGACTAACTCCTCCAACAGCCAATGTTCATCAGGCAACTTTAACTGCCCTTTATCTTCCCCGTTGACCTTCCGTAAAGTTCCTGTTTAAAATTTCCTTATTCAAAACTGCCCCTTTTAAAGGGGCAGTTGTTATTCTTTTCTTTCTTTTGCAGCATCTTTTCAATTTGACCTTTTAATTTTCACATAGGTAAGTCATAACAGCTTATGAGCACAGCGTCTTGTCGCAGCGATCACAGCATAACCAACAAAATACCAAAAGCTATACCTTTTATTAGTTCATTATGCTATAATTTCAAGCTAACAGGAGGTGAGTAAGATGCAGAAATTGGGAGAACAGTATGAAACCATGAGCCTTGCAGAAAGACGATTGGCTATTCTTGTTGGGTTGAAGGCAGTTGACAGACAAAGATTAGAAAAGGTTTGCGCAAAGATGGATGAGATAAGAAAAAGGATAACCCCAAAAGCAAAAGGATTTGATGGGGTGGCTGAGATCAGGAAGTGGAGAGAAACAAGATGAGGGTCTTGGATACATCTGTGATTTACAAATGGTATGTAGAAGAGGAAGATACTGCAAATGCTCTTTTGCTGCGTGATGATTTCGTAAAGAGAGGGGTGGAAACAGTTATTCCAGACCTTCTCTTTCATGAATTAGCCAATGCCTTACGATATAATCCGAAGTTGGAGCGGCCTCTTTATCTTGCCCTTGCTAAGAACTTAGAGTTTGAATTCATCACAGCAGACAAAAAACTTTACGAAAAAAACAAAACAACTTAATTTTGTAAAATATCTCAGAGATATTAAATAGTCGTCTAATAAGGAATCAGCAGGGTATGGTCCTGAAATATTAGCAAACTATTACCACAAAGTAGTGCAACCTATTATCTAAATGTATCAGTTGATACAACTGCTGCTATGACAGGCGGGGTGCATCAGGTCTCTTTAACCGCCCTTTATCTGCCGAACACACTTTCTTAGCCTTTCTTAGCTGCTTTTATTTCTTTAATTATCTCTTCAATCGTAATATCTTTAAATAACTCTTTTCGCTCTTTAGTGTAGTCCCCCTGACCTGTTTCATAAAGGAGAATAAACTTGGTGGCTCCTGCATACCCCAGTTCCTTTACTAATGCCAACCATCCTTTAGTCTTTATCTCTGGCAGAGTTGCTCCCATCTTATTTTACCTCCAATCCAATAAGTTCTATTAAACCTATAATTTTTATTTTTATCAAATCTCTATGTTTCTTATAAAGGCCTATTATACCGTCATCACATGTAATAAAATAATCAGCCTTTGACTTTTCAGCTAATGCAATATGCAGGGCATCAACATCATAAAAACCGAGCCCTTTAAGGAATTTTACCCTTTCAATATCTGAACTATCAGATATTACAAATTCTTTAGCTAATTGAAAATATGAGGTTACCCGAATATTTCTCTGCTCGTCTAAACTCTTGTTATTTTCGTATACCGATGCTTCTGAGATAACAACAGTATAAAAGCCTTTCTCTATCTTTTCCAAAATATAAATAAAAGCGCCTGTCTCTAAAGCTATTCTCTCCTGCCCCTGATAATCAAATGGCCTATTATAAACACAATTATCAAGATAAATTTTCATAAATTATAATTAGTTTACCACATAGTTAACGATATGAAAAGAAGAAAAGTTGTTTGCCGTTTAATGTAAGTGACATTTTTGATGAAGCAACGGCAGGCGCAGCAACATATTATTTAAACATGGCGATAGATGGACTGACCCATCCAACAGGCAATGTTCATCAGGCAACTTTAACTGCCCTTTATGTTCCCATCTGACCTTTCATAATCTTTTTTATTGCTTCAAAGAGAGAGGATGCTTTAAGCATCCCCTGAGAGGGAATAAATGAAAGTAGCTGCTTGGCGCAAGGTGATTTTCCCTTGATTTATTGATTTAGACGGATAAGTATGGTATTATGAAAACAGATAAATTAATGGAGGCATGGAATGAATATTTCGGCGATTGAGATTGAAATTGAAATACCAAAAGCTGAAGATGTAAGAGTAACAGAAGATACATTAACAGTAGATCTCAGCGATGGAAGGACGATATCAGTTCCCCTTGAATGGTTTCCTCGTTTGCTGAATGCAACGCCGCAGGAAAGGCGCAACTGGAGATTAATCGGCAAAGGGCAGGGCATACATTGGGAAGGTATTGATGAAGACATAAGTGTTGAAGGACTATTGGCTGGCAGACCATCAGGTGAAAGCCATGAATCATTCAAAAAGTGGTTGAATCAGAGAAAATCACGCCTGACAATTCTTTCCAGCGGACGGGGTAAACGCTGCCGCTAAATTTAGCGTTGATGCCTTTTCACTATTTAATATGCTAATGGACATAAATAACTGCCTCTCCAACAGGCGATGCTCATCAGGTCTTTTTAACTGCCCTTTATGTTTCCCATTGACCTTTCATAAATTAAAAGTTCCTTTTATAGACCCCTTAAAGCCCCGCCTTTTATGGTTGGAAATTTAATTCCTTATAGAAAGCGCAGGGAAAAAGCCCTGTCCCTTCTAACGGGGTTTACAAATCAGTAAGTTTAGTGATATTATACTCATGGTTTGTGGAGATTTCTAAAAATAACAAGAGGCAGTAATGCAGTTTGTTGATCAGGTAAAGATATATGTAAAGGCTGGTGACGGCGGGAGGGGCTGTATAAGCTTCAGGCGGGAGAAATATGTGCCGCGCGGAGGGCCTGACGGCGGAGATGGCGGCAAGGGCGGTGATATTGTTTTGATGGCCTCAACCAATCTGAACACACTCCTTGACCAGCGATACCAGCAGCAATATACTTTAAAAAGGGGCGGTGATGGAAGGGGCAAGAACCAGTATGGTGAAAACAGCCCTGATCTGATAATAAATGTTCCTGTTGGGACCCTTGTAAAGGATTACAATACAGGTGAAATACTCGCAGACCTTATAGAAGAAGGCCAGAAGGCCATTGTTGCAAAGGGTGGAAGAGGCGGCAAAGGGAATGCCTTCTTTAAAACAGCAACAAGACAGGCGCCGCGCTTTGCACAGCCTGGAGAAGAAGGCGGCGAAAAAGAGCTGCTCCTTGAACTAAAGCTCCTCGCAGATGTGGGAATTGTCGGCCTCCCGAATGCCGGGAAGTCAACCCTTATATCTGTAGTATCCGCAGCAAGACCAAAGATCGCAGGCTATCCCTTTACTACTCTTGTGCCGCACCTTGGCGTTGTGAAGGTCAGGCAGTACAGGAGCTTTGTCATTGCCGATATTCCGGGGCTTATTGAGGGCGCGCATAAAGGAAAGGGTCTCGGTTTTCAGTTCCTAAGACATATAGAGCGGACATCCCTGCTTCTTCATTTAGTGGATATATCAGAGGCTGCTGCTGAAGACCCTGTTAAAGATTTTGAGGTTGTGAATTCCGAGCTCAGGCTTTACAATCCCGAGCTTCTTAAAAAACCCATGATTGTTGGCGCAAGCAAGATTGATGCAAAGGGATCAGGCGAGAGATTAAAGATGCTAAAGGATTATTGTAAAGAAAAAGGGCTGCCATTCTTTCCAATCTCAGCAGCAACAGGGGAAGAGGTTCCAAAGTTATTGAGCTATTTGTCAAAAGAGGTGGTAAAATTAAAAGGGAAAAAGACCCCTCCCCTTAGTCCCCTCCCACAAGGGGAGGGGAGATAGGTATGAGCCCCATAGAGTCTTCCCCCCTCCCTTGACGGGAGGGGGCAGGGGGAGGGTGAAATGTGGAATTTCTGATGAACAGAAAAGAAGTCATTAAAAAGGCAAGGCGGATTGTAATCAAGATCGGGAGCGCTGTATTAGCAGGTGATCTGCACAGCGGCGTGGATGAATCCCTCTTTTCCAATCTGGCAAAGGACATCTCACATATAATAAAGGACAAGAGAAAGGTTATCCTCGTATCATCGGGCGCCATTGCAATCGGGATGAAGCGGCTCGGCCTGAAAGAAAAAGTGAAGAGCATCCCTGAAAAACAGGCAGTGGCAGCAGTCGGACAGGGGAGCCTGATGGCGCTCTATGACAGGGCATTTGGCACAGAAAAGATAAAGGTTGCGCAGGTGCTTCTTACACATAATGACCTTTCAGACAGACAGAGGTTCTTAAATGCAAAGAATACACTCCAGACATTGCTAAAATATGATGCTATTCCCATAATCAATGAAAACGATACTGTTGCAGTGGATGAGATAAAATTTGGCGACAATGACCACCTCTCTGCGCTGGTAACAAATCTCGTTGAGGCAGACCTGCTGATAATATTAAGCGACATTAACGGCCTGTATGACAAAGACCCGAAGAGGCACAGGGATGCCGAGCTGATTCCTGTTGTGGATGATATAGATAAGTTCATTTTTGCAGGAGGAGGCGCTGGCGGCATCTACGGCACTGGCGGGATGCAGACAAAGCTTGAGGCTGCAAAGAAGGCGTCTCATTATGGCGTGCCTACTATTATTGCCAATGGAAGGGAAAAATCAGTCCTTAAAAAGATATTTTCGGGTCAGGAGATAGGGACATTGTTTTTGCCCCTTGAGGACAGGCTGACAAGCAGGAAGCACTGGATTGCCTTTACAGCAAGGCCTGCCGGCAGCATAACGGTTGATGATGGCGCAAGAAATGCCCTGCTTAAAAAAGGGAAGAGCCTTCTGCCGTCAGGCATAAAGGGGATGGAAGGTGAATTTGATTCAGGCGATGTGGTAAAATGCACCGGCCCTGATGGGAGTGAAATCGGCCGCGGGATTGTAAATTACAGCTCTGATGAATTAAAAAAGATAAAGGGCTTAAAGACATCAGAGATTGAAAAGGCGCTTGGATATAAATATTTTGATGAGGTGATACACAGGGATAATCTGGTGATAAAGTAATATAGAAATATTTAATGCTTTATTTTTGTCATTCCGAGCGAAGCGAAGGAATCTCGTTTTGAGATTCCTTCGGGACATTGTCCCTCGCAATGACAAATAAAGTGTAAGGAGTTTTCCATGACCATAAAATCTGCCATATTAAAGATAGCGCAGGATGCAAAAGAGGCATCATTAAGGCTTGCGAGGCTTAACACAAATATAAAAAACAATGCCCTTATCAGAATGGCTGATGAGCTTATTAAGCAGGCAGATGTGTTGAAGGAGGCAAATAAAAAGGACCTTCAGGATGCAAAGGATAAGGGCTTAAGCCCTGCCATGATAGACAGGCTCACCCTAAGCGACAAGGTCATAAAGGGCATGGCAGACGGTTTAAAAGAGGTTGCCGCGCTTACTGATCCTGTTGGTGAGATATTGAGGATGTGGAGGAGGCCGAACGGCCTTCTTGTGGGAAAGATGCGCATACCCCTCGGCGTTATCGGCATAATCTATGAATCAAGGCCAAATGTAACAGCAGATGCAGCAGGGCTCTGCCTTAAATCAGGGAATGCCGTGATATTGCGCGGAGGCTCTGAGGCGATAAACTCAAATATTGCCATCTGCAAGGTCTTGAAAGAAACAGGCGCAAAGGAGGGTATTCCAGAGGGAGCTATCCAGCTAATCTCCACCACTGACAGGGAGGCGGTTCTGGAGATGCTCAGGTTAGAGGAGTATATAGACCTGATTATACCCAGAGGCGGCGAGAGCCTCATACGCTCTGTTGTTGAAAACTCCATGATACCTGTGATAAAGCATTACAAAGGCGTATGCCATATCTTTGTTGACAGGTCAGCAGATTTGAAGATGGCAGAGGAGGTCTGCTTTAATGCAAAGGTGCAGAGGCCTGGCGTCTGCAATGCTATGGAGACGCTGCTTGTGCATAAGGCTGTTGCAGAGGATTTTCTGCCGATAATGGGCAAGAGATACAGTGATGCAGGTGTTGAGCTTAGAGGCTGCAAGGAGACACAAAGGATTTTATCCTATGCAAAGCCTGCCGCTGAAGACGATTGGTATGCAGAATACCTTGACCTGATACTCGCTGTAAAGGTGGTTAATAATATAAATGAGGCAATTGCCCATATTGCAAAATACGGTTCGCTGCATACAGAATCCATAATCACAAGGGACTACAACAATGCCCAGAGGTTTTTAAGAGAGGTGAATTCATCCACTGTGCTTATAAATGCCTCAACAAGATTTTCTGACGGTTTTCAGCTCGGCCTCGGCGCCGAGATAGGCATCTCAACAACAAAGATACACGCCTTTGGCCCGATGGGGCTGGAGGAGCTGACACAACAAAGTTTATTGTCTATGGAGATGGCCAGATAAGGACATAAGAAATTACTTGATTGAAAATTGAAAAATTAAAATTGTAAATTTAAAATTTGCAATTTGCATTTTACAATGGAGCGAAGCGACAGTAATGCGCATCGGCATATTAGGCGGCACATTCAATCCTATTCATAACGGCCATCTTAAGATTGCAGAGGAGGTTCTTAAAAGATTGGGTCTGGATAAGATACTATTCATGCCTGCATACATCCCGCCGCATAAGGATAAAAAAGGGATAATAGATGCCCATCACCGCATTGAGATGGTAAGGCTTGCCATAGCGGATAATCCGGGGTTTGAGCTTTCCTTCATTGAGATTGAAAGGGGCGGGGTATCTTATACAATAGACACATTAAGGGAGCTTGGGCATATATACGGCAAGGAGGCTGAGTTATTTTTTATAACTGGGATTGACGCCTTTCTTGAGATAGAGGCATGGAAGGATGCAGAGGCATTGCTTGCCTCTTGCAATTTCATTGTCATAATGCGGACATCTTTTCAGTGCAGGTATCTAAAAAAGATAGCTTTGCTAAAGCTTCCTGATGACAAACTGACTGCGATGGACAAGGGTGAAATAGAATCTTTAAGGCTGCCCCTTAAGGGCGGGAATTACCTCTATCTCCTTAATATCACCCCTGTAGATATCTCGTCTATTTCATCCAGGGATATTAGAAGCCGTATATTATCTCATAAAATTTTTAAATACCTCTTGCCTGAATCAGTAGAATTATATATAATTAAAAATAGATTATATGGCAGGTAGAACTTTAAGCTCAAAGAAAAAGGCCATCTTATGCGCAAAGGCGGCAAAGGATAAAAAGGCCGAGGATATAATAATACTTGATGTCAAAAATATAAGCTCCGTTGCAGACTATTTTATCATCTGTACAGCCGCATCCGGCAGGCAGATGAAGGCGATCTATGAGAGTATTGATGAGGCTGTGTCTCAGGAGGGAGAAGGCTTTCATCACATAGAGGGTCTGCATGATTCACGTTGGATGCTGATGGATTGCTACGATGTGGTTATCCATATATTTGATGAGGAAACAAGGGACTACTATAGTTTAGAGAGACTCTGGGGTGATGCGCCGAGAGTGGAACTGATACCAAAGGCCGCAAGGGTGCGGCATGTAAAGGCAGGTTAAATATATATGGTTCGTTTTTACTTTATCCTTTTTGTTCTTCTGCTTATTATAGGATATGTATATTTTGATTCCTTAAATCCTGGATCCATTAATCTAATCCTCTCAAAAGATGTCTCCTATGAGCTAAGGATCCCCACCCTCATCCTTCTGTCTATCTCTACAGGCGCATTGATAGTTCTTGTCCTCGCCTTTATAAAGGATGCGAGGGATATCCTTGTAACATGGAAGGCCAGCAGGCAGCAGATGAAGGAGGCAAAGATACAGGAGGATTATAATAAGGCAATAAGCGCCCTATTATCAAAAAAGAATCCGCAGGCGGTCCCATATTTCCAGAAGGTGCTCTTTAGAAATCCCAACCACACAGATGCGCTGCTGCATCTCGGCGATATATACCGCCTTGAAAAGAACTATACAGAGGCAATACACTATCATCAGCGGGCAAAAAATATTGATGAAAATAATATAGAGGCGCTTTTTGCCCTTGTAAAGGATTATGAAGAGGCAAGGAAGTATGAGGAGGCAATAAAAACGCTCAATTCTATTTTGGAGATAGACAAGACAAATGTCGCCGCCCTCCTGCAGGCACGGGATATCTTCCAGAAGATGGGGAGATGGGAGGAGGCCTATGGCATGGCTGTCCAGATATTAAAAGGACCGTTATCTCTGCATGAGAAAGAGATAGAAAGAAAGAAGCTCCTCGGCATAAAGTATGAACTCGGCAAATCCCTTGCTGCATCAAAAAACCTTGACAGGGCGTTAAAAATATATAAGGGGATTATCAAGCTTGACAGGAATTTTATGCCTGCATACATCGGGCTGTGCGATATCCTGCTTGAAAGAGGGGAGAGGAAAGAGGCTATAGAACTTCTGGAGGATGCCTATGCAGCAACGAAGTCGGTAATTGTTCTGCATAAGTTAGAGGATGTATATCTCAGCATTGACCAGCCCGAAGCGATAATTAGTTTTTATCAGAATGCCTTAAACAGGGATTCCAATAATCTTGACCTTAAATTTTTCCTCGGCAAGCTCTACTACAGGCTTGAGATGATTGATGATGCCTTTGAAATCCTCTCTGAGATTGACCCCACAGACAAAAACTTCCCTGACCTCCATAAGATCGTGGGGAATATATATCTGCGCAAGAACAATCCCGCTGCTGCCTCAGAGGAATTCAGGAAGGCAATGAATCTTTCCAAACAGGTGGTTGTCCCCTATTTCTGCAATGCCTGCGACTACCACTCAAATAACTGGACAGGCAAGTGCCCGAGATGCGGGACATGGAATTCTTATATTGTAAATCTGGAAAAAACCTGTTAAACAAAGATGGCAAAGAGGCCAAAACCAGTAGTCCTTGCTATCCTTGATGGCTGGGGTGTAAATCCAAAAAAAGAAGGCAATGCCATTGCCCTGGCAAATCTGCCTGTATACAGTTCCTTATTAAAAAACTATCCAAATACCACACTTAATTCCTGCGGAGAGGCTGTCGGCCTGCCAGAGGGGCAGATGGGTAATTCAGAGGTGGGACATCTGAATATCGGCGCAGGCAGAATAGTCTATCAGGACCTGACGAGGATAGACAAGGCAATAAGGGATTCCGGGTTTTCTAAGAACAGCGCCCTTGTTGATGCAATGATAAAGGCAAAAAAGAATGGCTCCTCCCTTCATCTCCTCGGCCTTGTCTCTGACGGCGGCGTGCACAGCCATATAAATCACCTCTTTGCGCTTCTCGGCATGGCAAGGGAGAACGGCCTGAGGGATGTCTATATCCACGTCTTTCTTGACGGCAGGGATACGTCGCCTAAAAGCGGCATGGGATATATTAAACACCTTGAGGACTATTTAAAAAAAACCGGCAGCGGCAGGATTGCTACTGTAAGCGGAAGATACTATGCAATGGACAGGGATAAGAGATGGGACAGGATTGAAAAGGCCTACAATGCAATGGTCTTGGGAGAGGGTGAAAGGAGTGGTTCAGCGCTTCAGGCAGCAGAAGAAAGCTATAAAAAGGATATTACCGATGAATTTGTAGTTCCTGCTGTGATTGTAGATGATAAGGGACAGCCAATAGCAGTTATAAGGGATAATGATTCTGTCATATTTTTTAATTTCCGCGCAGACAGGGCAAGGGAGATTACATCCGCCCTTATTTCAGAGGACTTCACGGGCTTTCAGCGCAGGATAAGGCCAAGGCTCAGTATATTTGTGCCCATGACAAATTATGATGACAACCTTCACCTTTTAGCCGCCTTTCCGCCTGTTAAGCTCACAAATATCCTCGGTGGGGTTATAAGCAGGAATGGCCTGAAACAGCTCAGGATTGCAGAGACAGAAAAATATGCCCATGTAACATACTTCTTTAACGGCGGAGACGAAAAGGCCTTTGAAGGAGAGGAGAGGATTTTAATCCCATCTCCGCGAGATATCCCAACCTATGATAAAAAACCTGAGATGAGCGCCTATGAGCTTACGGATGAGGCGGTAAGGCAGATTGAAGCAAGAAAATACGACCTGATTGTTCTGAACTATGCCAATGCAGATATGGTTGGCCATACAGGGATGCTAAATGCAGCAATAAAGGCAGTGGAGACCGTTGATAAATGCCTCGGCAGGATATTGGAGGCAGTAAAGGATATTGACGGCATACTGATTGTTACTGCTGATCATGGCGATGCTGACCAGATGGTTGACTATGAAACAGGCCAACCGCATACAGCGCATACAATGAACCCTGTGCCTTTTATACTTGTTGATAGGGTAGGGGTTCAAAATTTTGAACCCCTACAGCTCCGTGAAAAAGGCATATTTGCAGACATTGCGCCCACCATCTTGGAGCTTATGGGCATCCCGAAGCCTGTTGAAATGACAGGGGTGTCGTTAATTGAGCATCGACAGATTTCTCAATTGTAGGGGCGAACCTTGTGTTCGCCCTGTATCCCCCTTAGTTCCTTTTTAGCAAAGGGGATAAAAAAAGAAGTCCCTTTAGTTAGCAAAGGGGTAGTTTTTGTAGGCACGGTTTTAACCGTGCCTTTTGCACGAATAAATTCGTGCCTACAAAGGAATCTGTCCTACTCTTCCTTGAAGATGGCGAACACAAGGTTCGCCCCTACTATAATCGTGATTGGGGATGCTAATGATAAACTCCTTTGCAAAAAACCTTCTGAATTTCCTCCTTCCCCCAGCCTGCCACATCTGCAAATTACCCGTCAAGGAATGGAGCAACCCATATATCTGCCGCATCTGCTGGGATAAGATTAAGTTTATAGACGGCCCTGTCTGTCCGCGCTGCGGCATGCCCTTTAAATCAGAGGTCGCATTGATCAAGAGTCCAGATTTCCTCTGCGGTGAATGCAGAGAGAAGAGACGTTATTTTACAAAAGCTATTGCTGTTGGCGTTTATGAAGGCACACTATCAGAGGCAATCCATATCTTTAAATATCAGAAAAGACAGGCAATGGCAAAATATTTGAATGCTATGGTAACGAATGTCCTGCTTCAAAGGCTCTCTGATAGTGATATTATTATCCCTGTGCCTCTTCATAAAAAAAGACTGAGCGAACGCGGCTTTAATCAGTCACTACTCATTGCTCATCATATATCAAAGAGGTTTTCTATTCCGCTTTGCATAGATGGGCTTCAGAGGATACGCTGGACAAGACCACAGATAGAGCTGACAAAGGAGGAGAGATTAAAGAATGTAAGAGGTGCATTTGTTGTAGGTGCGGGTTTCAAACCTGTCCCTACAATTAAAGGAAAGAAAATTATTCTTGTAGATGATGTTTACACAACAGGCGCAACTGTTAATGAATGTGCAAAGGTATTAAAAAAGGGAGAGGCAAAAGAGGTGGTTGTTTTTACTATTGCGAGGGTTGGCTGATTTATAATTTTCACCCTCCCCTATTAATACCCCCCCCACCTATTATCCTCCCCCTCGAGGGGGGAGGAATTAAAGGAGAGGGTGAATTTAATAGCCCTCCCATCAAGGGAGGGGAATCTTATAATTCCCTCTCCCCTTGCGGGAGAGGGTTAGGGTGAGGGGTAAAAGCTGTTACGGTTTTATATATGCGTATCCCTGTTCTGCCTGGAGCCTGGCAATCTCTGCAACACCTGATGGGACAATGTCAGAGTCCTTTATCTTCTCCTGACCAACAAATAGCTCATCTTTATTCAGCTTCTGCCTCTGTATTGTAACATTGCAGACGCTGAATTTTACACCCTGCTTTTTGAGTTGTTCCACCCTAAGGAAGTTATCATCCTCTGTCTTGCCTTTCTGCAGCATTGTCAACCCTTGGCCATGAAGGACTGCAGTAATCTCTACATTCTCCTTGCCAACAGCGTCAAGGTGATTCTGGATATTTATCAGTCCTGCCTTGTGTATCTTCTGGTCATCGGAATTGAAGTGATAGACCACCTTTACCTTTTTGCTTTCTGCATTTGTTGACATCAAAGTAAGATTTAATAATACAAATGATACTGTTAAAGCAATTAAAAATCTTTTCATTATTACTACCCTTCCCTATTATGGGCGAATATATGCCCAGCCCTGCTCCTGTTTTTCAATAACCTCAGCTACACCTGCCTTGACCACAAAGGCAAAATCAACAATTTCCTCTTTTTTTATCTTCATTTGGGTCATTGTGTTCCCGCAGGCTGCAAATTTTACATTTGCTGAATTAAGTTCCTTCAACTGCGGCGCTGTCTTTTCATTCTGTTTCATAATCATTGCCATGCCCGGGCCGTAGGTAACAAGCTCTATTTCTACATTCTCCTTTCCATAAAGTGCAATTAAATTTTTTATGTTATTGATTGCAATCTGCTGGGTCTTTTCCTCTGATGTGTTTACCATAAAGACCACCTTGTGCTTCTTAACTGGCTCTGCTGCATAACCTAATGAAATAAAATTGATTAGTACAAACAATGCTGTTGCTGTGATTAAAAGATTTTTCATACCGCTTCCTCCTCTTTTAGATATAAATTGTATTAATTGTTGTATAAAATAATAGAACAAATTTAGTGGAAAGGCAAGTATTTTTTTATCCCCCTGCCTTTCTTACAAAATAGCCCGGGCGCTCCTCAACCTCTTTCATTGTATATTCGCTCTTCCCCTCGTGGATAACAGTGTCAGGATAGTGGTTCATCAATATCTCCTTTACACGTTCATAGTCCTTTTCTAATATATATCTCCTGATAGGCAGGACAGCGTCATCAGCAGGCGAATACCAGTTTATTATAAGCTCCTTTACAGGCTCCAGCCGCTCCTTTTGATAATTCTTCTGCCAGTCTTCGTACACATCATTGTCAAACCAGAGGGATGCCTCTGCCTTTTTTATCTTAAAGCCGTGCTTATTCTCCATCAGAAAACTCCAGAGCTTGAACTCTTCCAAGGGGACATAGCGGACATTGCCGTCATCCTCCCCCAGATTATCGCCTTCTCTGGCAAGGGTGCATCTTACAAGTTTTGTCTTGCGCATAGAAATCACCTACCTTGGCAATTTAATTGTTAATAAATAACCCTGTACTGTTCGCCCCCCATTGCCGTCTTCAACAACAATTTCCACATCATGTCTTCCTTCGTCCTTTTCTGTAATATTCCACTTAATTTCACCTGAAGCTGAAATAGTCATGCCTGCTGGGGCTTTGCTCAATGAAAAACTGAGATTATCCTTATCCAAATCAACAGCCGACACCTTATATATATAATTAAAACCTTTTACTTCAATAGGCGGCTGCGAAACTATTTCAGGTGGTGAATTGATAATGGCGATATAACCTGATGTAACAGGTTCACCGTCTGTAATGCCATCATTAGCTGTTACCCGCACATTTATAAAATCTCCATGTTTAAAATTGGAAGAAGAAAGGGTATTCGCATTTGCGCCTTCAATATCTTCTGTCCCATTTTTCACCCATTGATATTTAAATGATACCGTATCGCCATCTGGGTCTTTTCCCTCCGCAGCAGCTATTAATGTATCCTTTTTAGTTGCATTCTTATCTGGTTTAATTTTTACAGTAGCAGCCACTGGCGGTGCATTTTGAATTACTACACTGTCAGAATAAAAGACCTCCCCTTTTGCCTCTCCACCCTGCGGTATTATCTTTACCCTGACAACATCACCCCTTTTAAAGCTCTTGCCGTCAATCCTGTTAGAGCTTACCCCATCAATCGGCTGATTATTCTTCTCCCAGATAAAGGTAAGTTTGCCAGAAAGCCTTCCTTCTCCTTTAATCTTGACCTCTGCAATAATATTGTCAGCAACTGTCGGTGATTCAGGCAATATCCTCACCTCGTAGGCATTTGAGGCTCCTGTAATATCGCCCGCCTTTTCCTTCTGATGTCTTGCCTCCTGAACCTCTTTACTACAACCAAGAATTAGAAGGGGAATAAGGAGCAAGGTTATTGACCCTATCCCCCTGAGATGCGCCTTGCAACTCACCTTGTCCTTTCTTCTATTCTTAATTTATCTCTCCCTCCAATAAATAATATCTGATAAATTACCCGCTCCAATTGGACAGGTAGCGCACCTTTTAGGTTTGATATCATTGCTGGTATTAGTATATATACCATTAGGTCCTATAACAGGCCCCTGCGGTATGCCGCTTCCAAGATCTATTACATCTGTTGCGCCGCATGTTCTAATCTCTGCCCATCTTAGTTTAGCTGCGCCTGCACTGCAGCAAGTTGCTGTTGATGGGGGGGTGTATGTAACATACCATACCTTTCCGTCATAGACAACCGGGGCGCCCACAACCGTTTCTCCAATGGCCAGTTGAACAGAAAGGATCTCTGTAATATATTCATTAGGAGATGGTATTCCGGAATAGGCTGAACTTTCAAGCCGCGCTATATAAAAGTAGTTCTGCACAGTTGAACCCGGCTGGGTATTGTCATCCACAAAGCCTGTGCCAAACATAATCAGTGGTTTGAGATTGGAATCAAATACAACAGCCGGCCTGTAGTAAATAGGCATTAGGCCATTTAAGCCGGTAGAATGAGTTGTTACCGTGCCGTCTGGACAAGAAATAGTCTTATGCGCCACTGCTGGATCAAATATCTTGCCTGCTGACCAGTTATTTGGATCAGGGTTTGATGTATTTAATTTCCAAAGTCTGCCGTCTGTATCGCCAAAGAATACTGCATCCACATAAAAATCGCCATTTATATCCACAGCCCTCGGAGCGCCCGGAACCTTATTCGTAACCCCTCCGATGGTATACTCTGTCTTATTTGGATCAGAGCCGAAAGTATCTCCTGTGCCAATATCCACTGCATAGAAACGGTTCCCAACATCATCTGTTGTTGATGTCCCGCCGCCAAAGAAGGCTGCCCAGTGGTCCTCGTAATTGCCGCTACTGTTTACCCGCACCTTCCCTATGGCTGGCTTTGAAGAGGTATAACCTAAATTGCCATCAGTAAATTGCCATTTATACAGAGGGTTTGTTGTATCAGTTATATCCAGAGCAAAGTAGGCATTGCCGCCGTCCCTTTCTCCTGTTATCACAACTGTCTTCCAGTCTGCAGCAGCCTCTGCTGATTTGCCGCAATTATTTACATTCAGGCAAACATCTGCAGCAGTTGGAGATGCATCCACATAAAATGCATGTCCTGCATTGAGGTCTTTTAATTTGCCAAGTAGATTATTCGGAATAAATGACCACAACTCCTC
>JACPZJ010000089.1 GCA_016195585.1 Nitrospirota bacterium
ATTCTGCCGGCCTCTTTTTGATTGATCAGAAGAGAGGTAATTTTAATGAACGGGTAATATTAATTGATGGTGTGTTAAAAAGAAGCGATTTGAGCGTAATAGAGAGTGCGCTCCTTGGGGGGCTTAATAAAGGGGTTATTGATATTGTGGGTTTTAAGGGAAAGGATCTAAAGAAGATAGCAGGGATATTTGGCGGCAGAAAGGTCAGGTCGGCATATTTTTTGCCGCTTGTAAATGAGAACAAGAGATTTGGCCTGATGGTGTTTTTTAGCGGGAGCAGAATAAGACCCAATACCAGGGATGCTGGATTGATTTCCTACATCCCGCGAATATCCACCATCTCTATAATCAACAATGAGATATACCGCGAAAACAAGGAGATTGAGGCCAAGGAGATGCGGAAGGAGTCTGAATGGAGGCGGAAGAGGCTTGAATTAGAAGAGGATGCTAAGAGGGTTCACAGCCAGCTTAACCTTGCAGAAGAAGAATTGGGGAAGGATAGGACTGAAAAGGAGAGGCTGGAAAAGAAATTGCTTGATGCAAGACAGGAGATGGAATCACAGATCAAGAAGGCAACAGACGAGCTTGCAAAGGCATATCTGCAGCTTGATAACAAAGAAAAAGAATTTGGCAAAAAGGTCCTTGAGCAGCTTGCAGTAAAGGAGCTAAATCAGGCAATAGGTTTTTTGTTTGATGAAGAGTTTATATTTGATCTTGTTTTAAATATCTCAGTGGGCGAATTAAAGGCCGCTGCCGGGGCAATAATGCTGCTGAATCCTGCAACTATCCGGCTTGAGACAAAACAGCACCGTGGTTTTAAAGAAGACGAAAAGGACAGGCAGAGGATATTGGGCGAGACAATAGGAGGATATGTATATCAAAGGAAGGAGCCGCTCCTTGCGGTTAATCTGGAGAAGGAGCCTAAGTTTATCCCAATCCCCCCCCCTACGCCCCCTCTTACAAAGGGGGGGATAGGGGGGGTGGCAGGTACATCCCTGCTTGCAGTCCCTGTTATTATTCAGAATAATGTAGTTGGCGTGATAAGTCTTTTCAATAAGGTAAACGGAGAGGTATTTAACAAGGAAGACCTTAACATACTTACTACACTTGCAAGGCAGACAGCCACTGCAGTAGAAAATTCCCGTCTGTATGAAGGTATTGCACAGGGAAAGAGGCTCAAGAGCCTTTATGCAAAATACCTCTCTGAATCCCTGATGACTAAATTAAAACCCTCATCCAAGGAACTTGACCTTGTAGGGACAAGGCAGAAGGCTGTGGTTATTTCCCTGCAGATAAGCGGCCTTGGCCAGAGCGCGGGTGTTCTCCCAACAAACGAGGCAATCGCAATACTGAATAAATATCTTTCGTTTTTAACGGAGATCCTTTATAAATATGATGCATTCATAGACAGATATACAGGCAATGGTTTTGTTGCTGTCTTTGGCATTCCATTCAGTAAGTCAGATGATGCAAAGAGGGCGGTTACAGCAGGGGTGGATATGGTGATAAAATTTATAAAACAGGTGAGGGCTGAAGGGGATAATAAGATGAATGTTGGCATCTCTGTTGGCATTAGCAGCGGAGAGGTGATAATCGGCGAGATCGGAGAGGAAGGCAGCAGGATATCTACTGTAATAGGTGATGTGGTGGATTTAAGCAGCAGGCTGCAATGGATGGCCCTGCCGGCCCAGGTTCTTGTTGATGAGCCGACTTACAGGGCTGTCTCAGATATCTTTCATGCGCAAAAGACTGGTTCCATACCTGTTCAGGGTGGAAAAACAATGGACATATATGGTATAGTAAAGCTTAAGAGATAGATACTCGTCTGCTGACAGGTAGGAAGGGGGATAATATGTCAGGCCATTCAAAATGGGCGACAACCAAACACAAAAAGTCTGCAATAGATGCAAAAAGGGGCAAGATATTTACAAAGATATCAAAGGAGATTACAGTAGCAGCAAAGCTTGGCGGGGGTGATATGGATGGTAATCCGAGGCTCAGGACAGCTATTGCAAAGGCAAAGGATGCCAATATGCCTTCTGATAATATAAAGAAGGCTATAATGAAGGGCACGGGGGAGCTGCCGGGTGTTAGCTATGAAGAGACAACCTATGAAGGATATGGTCCCGGGGGAGTGGCTGTCTTGGCAGATATTATGACTGATAATAAGAACAGGACAGTGGCAGAGGTAAGAAAGATATTTACAAGGCATGGCGGCAATATGGGCGAGGCTGGCTGTGTTGCATGGATGTTTTCCAAAAAGGGCTATATAGTTGTGGAAAGAAGCAAGGCAGATGAAGATAGACTGATGTCCCTTGCGCTTGATGCAGGCGCAGAGGATATGAAGTCAGACAATAATAATTTTGAGATAGTAACTGTGCCAAAAGACTTTGAAAAAGTAAAAGATGTTCTAAAGCAGAATAATATTGAGATGTCTGTCTCTGAGATAACAATGGTGCCGCAGAGCTATATAAAGCTTGAGGGCAAAGGCGCAGAGCAGATGCTGAAGCTGATGGAGGAACTGGAAGACCACGACGATGTCCAGAATGTATATGCAAACTTTGATATACCGGAGGATATAATTGCAAAGATATAAATGTAGTTATAAGTCGTAAGAAGTTTTAATGTTTACAATTGGAGAGCGATGAGGATATTAGGAATAGACCCCGGTACAACAGTGACAGGTTATGGTATTGTTGATGAGACAGACAGCAATCTCTTTTTTACCCGGTGCGGCGCAATCGCTGCAAAAGGGTTGAAATCATTTCCTGAGAGATTAAAGAAGATATATGACGGGCTTGAGGAAATAATATCAGAATGCAGGCCTGATGCGGCTGTTATTGAAAATCTGTTTTTGTCAAAGAATGTAAGATCTGCAATTATGATGGGCCATGCGAGGGGTGTAGCTATTCTGGCCTGTGTAAATGCAGGTATTCAGGTATATGAGTATGCGCCTATGGAGATAAAGATGGCTGTGGTTGGGTATGGCGCTGCTGAGAAGAGGCAGGTCAGGGAGATGGTGCGGCGGCTACTGAATCTTGATGAGATGCCGACTGAGTCAGAGGATGCCTCTGATGCCCTCGCAGCAGCTATATGCCATATACACTCGGCAAAAGTAAATGGAATAATTGCAGGGAAACGGTAGTCCCTGCTAAAAGATTAACAATAGATTGTTACCTGTCATTCCCGTGAAACCTATATTCCCAGCATCAAGTGCGGGGCAAGCTCTGCCTCCACAGGAATGACTAAATAGTTTGGAGAGCAGCAATAGGGAAAGCATGATTGCATTACTAACAGGCAGGCTGGTTTATAAATCACCGGAGTACAGCATTATTGATGTAAACGGGGTTGGATATCATGTCCTTACATCTCTTAACTCTTATTACTCTCTTCCTGAGATTGGCAATACCCTGACTATAAATATTTATACCCATGTGCGGGAGGATGCGTTACATCTCTTTGGCTTTTGGACAAAGGAGGAGAAGGAGCTCTTTCATAAATTGCTAAGTGTCTCAGGCATAGGCCCAAAGCTGGCCTTAACAATCCTCTCAGGAAAACCTGTAGAGGAGCTTGCAGCAGCTATTATTGAAGGTGATGTAAGGGGCCTTACAGCCATGCCCGGGATAGGCAAGAAGATCGCAGACAGATTGATTCTGGAATTAAAAGATAAGGTCCAGCACATAGCGCCAGCAACCGAGGATAGAAAGAGGACAGAGAAGAACAGGTTGATTGATGATGCCCTTTCAGCGCTGATAAATCTCGGGTACAACAGGGCAATTGCAAAGGATGCAGTAGAGAAGATAAGTGGAGGGGCAGGAGAGGATGTGTCAGTTGAAGGGCTGATAAGGGAGTCGTTGAAGGTGTTATCAAGGTAAGCAAAAATAGGATTCAAGGATTCGAGGGTTCTTGTGAATGTTTTTTCTTTCACTTGAATCCTTGACCCCTAGACCCCTATAACCCAGTTGATTGTGATTAAGGTATTTTTATGTCAGACAGATTGATTACAACCCGCACACCTATGGACATAGGTGTGCGGGTTGACGATGAAGAAAAAAAAATAGATTCAAATCTCAGGCCATTATTGCTTGATGAGTACATTGGTCAGGAGAAGATAAAGGAGAATCTCCGTATCTTTATTGAGGCATCCAAGAAGAGGGGGGAATCGCTGGATCATCTCCTTTTTTACGGCCCACCCGGCCTCGGCAAGACCACACTCGCATATATTATTGCAAATGAATTAGGGGTGAATATAAAGACCACATCCGGGCCTGTGATAGAACATTCAGGGGATCTGGCGGCAATATTAACCAATCTTTCCGAAAGGGACGTGCTGTTTATAGATGAGATACACCGCTTAAATCCTGCAGTGGAGGAAATACTTTATCCTGCAATGGAGGATTATCAGCTTGATATTATCATCGGTCAGGGCCCGAGTGCAAGGTCCATAAAGCTTGATCTAAAGAGATTTACGCTTATCGGCGCAACAACGAGGGCAGGACTGCTTACTTCACCTCTGCGTGATAGATTTGGCGTAATAAACAGGATAGATTATTATGCAAACGAGGATCTGGAGAAGATTGTCCACAGGGCAGCGAGGATACTCGGCATCCGCATTGAACCAGCAGGCGCTGCAGAAATTGCCTCCCGTTCAAGGGGAACCCCGAGGATTGCAAATAGGCTTCTGCGCAGGGTGCGGGATTTTGCAGAGGTAAAGGCAAATGGTATAATTACAAAAGAGGTTGCGAGGAATGCGCTGACAATGCTGGAGGTTGATGAGAAGGGTTTTGATCAGATGGACAGGAGGCTCCTTCTTACTATTATAAATAAGTTTGAAGGCGGGCCTGTTGGACTTGACACCCTCGCAGCAGCAGTGGGCGAGCAAAAGGATACTATAGAGGATGTGTATGAGCCGTTTCTTATACAGTGCGGCTATTTGGACAGAACACAGAGGGGAAGGATGGCAACAGAGCTTGCTTATGTGCATTTTAATATAGAGAGAAAAAAAGAGAAGCAGGAGAGGCTGTTGTAGGTGGAACATGGAGATATTGTAGGGCAACCCTTTAGGGTTGTTTAGGCTTTTGTAGGCACGGTTTTAACCGTGCCTTTTGC
>JACPZJ010000105.1 GCA_016195585.1 Nitrospirota bacterium
GTTCTGTTATTGTTGTTGGACCTGAATTAAAGCTCCATCAATGCGGTCTGCCAAAGAAGATGGCCCTTGAACTGTTTAAACCATTTATATTCCACAGGCTGGAGGAAAGGGGTTCAGCGACCACCATAAAGAGCGCCAAGAAATTAGTAGATCATGAGAAAAGAGAGGTATGGGATGTGCTTGAAGATGTTATCAGGGAGCATCCTGTCATGCTGAACAGGGCGCCGACCCTTCACAGGCTCGGCATACAGGCATTTGACCCTGTGCTGGTTGAAGGTAAGGCAATAAGGCTTCACCCGCTTGTATGCGCCGCCTTTAATGCTGATTTTGACGGCGACCAGATGGCTGTCCATATGCCGCTTTCTATTGAGGCGCAGATTGAGGTAAGGGTATTGATGATGTCAATCAATAGCGTCCTTTCCCCTGCCAATGGGAAGCCTATCATGGTTCCTTCACAGGATATGGTATTGGGCTGCTATTATCTAACCAAAGAGAAGAGCGGTGTAAAAGGTGAAGGAAAGGTCTTTTATGATCCGGTAGAGGTGAGGATTGCCTATGATGCTGATGAGGTTGATATCCATGCGAGGGTAAAGGTAAGGATTGACGGCAAACTGGTTGAGACAACTGTCGGAAGGATCCTTTTTGGCGAGATACTGCCGAAGGGGCTGCCCTTCTCCATGGTAAACAGGGAGATGGTCAAGAAGGAGCTGGCAAAGATAATTGATTACTGCTATCGCGAGGCAGGCCAGAGGGAGACCATTGTATTCCTTGACAAGCTAAAGGAATTGGGTTTCAGATATGCCACAAAGTCAGGCATATCTATCTGCATAGATGACATGCATATTCCGAATAAGAAGGCTGAGTTGATCAGGGCTGCTGAAAAAGAGGTTATGGAGATTGAAAAGCAGTATGCCGATGGTCTGATAACAAAGGGTGAAAGATACAACAAGGTAATTGACATCTGGGCTCATGTGACCGAGGTGGTTGCTAATGAGATGATGAAGGAACTTGGCTCTGAAAAGGGCAGCGGTGAAAAAGGTGATATTGCTGCAAAGGAGAGAAGGGAGTTCAACTCTATCTTTATGATGGCTGATTCGGGTGCAAGGGGAAGCACACAGCAGATCAGGCAGCTTGGCGGTATGAGGGGCCTGATGGCAAAGCCCTCTGGCGAGATTATAGAGACGCCGATTACTGCAAACTTTAGAGAGGGGCTTACAGTTCTCCAGTACTTTATCTCCACCCATGGCGCGCGTAAAGGCCTTGCAGATACAGCGCTGAAGACTGCAAACTCAGGGTATCTTACAAGGAGGCTTGTAGATATTGCACAGAATGTTATTGTTGCAGATAATGACTGCATGTCGGTGGACGGTATTTATGTGACATCGCTGGTAGAGGGCGGTGAGATTATTGAGCCATTTGAAGAGAGAATACTGGGCAGGGTGGTAGCAGAGGATGTGAAGGATCCATTGACAGGCGAGGTAATATTAAAGGCTTCTGAGGAGATAAATGAGGCCGTTGTTAAGAAGATAATTGACGCTGGAATTGACAGGGTGAAGATAAGGTCTGTTCTTACCTGCCAGTCAAGACAGGGGATTTGCATTAAGTGCTATGGGAGGGACCTTGCGAGGGGCAGGCTTGTAGAAAAGGGCGAGGCAGTCGGGATTATTGCAGCACAGTCAATCGGCGAGCCCGGCACACAGCTTACCATGAGGACATTCCATATCGGCGGCACTGCAAGCAAGGTTGTTGAACAGACAGTTCTTGAGGCAAAGAACTCAGGCACCCTGAAGTATGTTAATTTAAATACCGTGAAGAATAAAGATGGTGATATGGTTGCAATGAACCGTAATGGCAGAATAGCAATCTACGATGAGACAGGCAGGGAGAAGGAGAGATACTCTGTTGTTTATGGCGCAAAGATAAAGGCAGGGGACGGCGGCAGTGTCGCAGCCGGCCAGAAGCTTGTTGAGTGGGATCCATACTCAATGCCGATGATGACTGAGGCCGGAGGCAGGATTGCCTTTGGTGATATCGCTGACGGCGAGACAATAAAAGAAGAGGTGGATGAGATAACAGGACTTTCAAGAAGGGTGGTTATTGATTATCAGGGCACAACATTAAGGCCCCGTATATCAATAAAGGACGAGCACAACAAGACAGTTGCAAGATACCTCCTGCCCATCGGGTCGCATATATTAATTGAGAAGGGCGACTATGTATATCCGGGCGATGTGCTTGTAAAGATACCGAGGGAGACTACAAAGACAAAGGATATTACAGGAGGCCTTCCGAGGGTTGCAGAGCTCTTTGAGGCAAGAAAGCCAAAGGAGCAGGCAGTTATAAGCGAGATTGACGGTACAGTGGAATACGGCGGATTTGTTAAGGGGATGAGGAGGATTCTGGTGAAAAACGAGATGGGTGATGCAAAGGAATACCTTATCCCAAAAGGGAAGCATGTTAATGTGCATGAGGGCGACTGGGTAATGGCAGGCGAGCCGCTTATGGACGGTTCTGCAAATCCGCATGATATCCTTGATATCCTCGGGCCAAAGGAACTGCAAAAATATCTCGTTGACGAGGTACAGCAGGTTTACAGGCTGCAGGGTGTTGCCATAAATGACAAGCATATTGAAATGGCGGCAAGCCTGCTATTGGAAAGCCGATCCTTCTTGGTATAACAAAGGGAGCCCTTACAACTGACAGCTTTATATCCGCTGCATCATTCCAGGAGACTACAAGGGTCTTAACAGAGGCGGCTATCAGCGGTAAGATAGATTATCTTGTCGGTTTAAAGGAGAATGTGATTATTGGAAGGCCTATACCTGCCGGGACAGGCTTTGTAGAATATAAAGACAGCTATGTAAAGTTGAAGAGGGAGGAAAAGATACAGGAAGAGGCAGAGACAGAGGAAGGACACGAGGTTTTGTTAAATAAGGCAGGAGAGGAGGTTAGTTAATCCTGCAGAAAATAATCCTGTGGCGCCCCGCGTTTCCGGCGGGGCGCTCCAAATAAGGTTGAGGGGATACTCCCTTGCAAGCCGGTCGGATTACCTTTAAAAGATTTCTTTGATTCTAAGAGAAAATTCTTGACAAGTTACTGATTTTTTAATATAATGCACAGGTTTTGTTCAGTAAATGTAACAGATTGCGGTTTTTGCCAAAATTTGCGATATTTTTATAAGGAGTAGATAGTGCCAACAATAAGCCAACTGATTAAAAAAGGCAGAAAGCAGATTGAGAACAGGACAAAGAGCCCTGCATTGATGAACTGTCCCCAGAGGCGCGGTGTATGCGTAAGGGTATATACAACCACGCCAAAGAAGCCTAACTCTGCCCTGAGAAAGGTTGCGAGGGTCAGGCTTACAAACGGTATAGAGGTTACCTCTTATATACCCGGTGTCGGCCATAATCTGCAGGAGCATTCAATAGTCGTTGTCAGGGGCGGCAGGGTCAAGGATCTGCCGGGTGTGAGGTATCACATAGTAAGGGGTGTGCTTGATACCCTCGGTGTGGCTGATAGAAAACAGGGGAGATCTAAATACGGGGCAAAGAGGCCAAAATAAGGATTGAGATATGTCAAGAAAAAAAGTTGCTGTAAAAAGAGAGATACTGCCTGATCCAAAATTTAATAACAGGCTCGTTGCCAAGTTTGTCAATGCTATTATGAAAGAGGGTAAGAAGAGCCTCGCAGAGTCTGTATGCTACAAGGCATTTGATTTTATAAAGGAAAAGACAGGAAATGACCCCCTGAAGGTTTTTAAGGCTGCTGTTGAAAACGCCAAGCCTGTTGTTGAGGTCAAGTCAAGGAGGGTTGGCGGCGCATCTTATCAGGTGCCTGTGGATATAAGACCGGCAAGGAGGACTGCGCTTGCATTAAGATGGATCACCAGTTATGCGCGTGAGAGGGAAGGTAAGACAATGTGGGAGAGGGTTGCGGCAGAACTGATGGATGCAGCAAATAATACAGGCGGTTCAGTAAAGAAGAAAGAGGATGTACACAGGATGGCAGAGGCTAATAAGGCCTTTGCGCATTTCAGGTGGTAAAAAGTAATTTCAATTATTTAATTGTGGATGGTTTTTTAGATTATGCCAAGACAGATACCATTAGATAAGACAAGAAATATAGGTATAATGGCGCATATAGACGCCGGCAAGACAACTACAACAGAGAGGATTCTCTATTATACCGGTGTTTCATATAAGATGGGCGAGGTCCATGAAGGCACTGCTGTAATGGACTGGATGCCGCAGGAGCAGGAGAGGGGCATTACAATCACTGCTGCTGCAACAACCTGTTTCTGGAAGAATCACAGGGTTAATATTATAGATACGCCCGGCCATGTGGACTTTACTATTGAGGTGGAGCGTTCTTTGAGGGTTTTGGATGGCGCTGTTGCTGTCTTTGATTCTGTAAATGGCGTGGAGCCTCAGTCCGAGACTGTTTGGAGGCAGGCAGACAAATACCATGTCCCGAGAATCGCCTTTATGAATAAGATGGACAGAATCGGCGCAGACTTCTTTTTTAGTGTAAAGTCAATGGTGGATCGGCTCGGGGCGAGGCCTGTGCCAATCCAGCTTCCAATAGGAAAGGAAAACGGCTTCAGGGGGAGCATAGATGTGGTGAGGATGAAGGCAATCCTTTTTGATGACGAAACGCTCGGCGCAAAATATGTTGAAGAAGATATCCCTGCTGATCTTCTTCCGCAGGCAAAGGAATACCGCGAGAAGATGATAGAGGCCATTGCAGACTTTGATGAGGGTGTAATGGAAAAATATTTGGGCGGCAAGGAGATAAAGGAAGAGGAGATAATGGCTGCCATAAGAAAGGCAACAATACAGATGGGGATAACCCCTGTAATCTGCGGCTCTGCCTTTAAGAACAAGGGTGTTCAGTTGCTTCTGGATGCAGTTGTTGACTATCTTCCTGCCCCAACAGATATTTCCTCTGCAAAGGGGATTGATCCTGATGACGGCAAGGAGATAGAAAGAAAACCAAATGATGATGAGCCTTTCTCTGCCCTTGCTTTTAAGATCATGTCTGATCCCTATGTCGGGCAGCTCACATTTCTCAGGGTCTATTCAGGCGTATTAAATGCAGGGTCATATGTATATAATTCAACAAAGGACACAAAGGAGCGGATTGGAAGACTACTCAAGATGCACGCAAACAAGAGGGAGGAGATAAAAGAGGTCTATTCAGGCGAGATAGCCGCGGCAGTGGGGCTTAAGAGCACTACAACTGGTGATACCCTCTGCGATGAAGAGAAGCCGATACTTCTTGAGGTAATGGAATTTCCAAATCCTGTTATGTCTCTTGCAATTGAACCCAAGACAAAACAGGATCAGGAGAGGCTTGGCATTTCACTGCAAAAACTATCACAGGAGGACCCGTCATTAAGGGTCTCAACTGATGTTGAAACAGGACAGACGATCCTCTCAGGGATGGGCGAGCTTCATCTTGAGATTATTGTTGACAGATTAAGGCGTGAGTTTAAGGTTGATGCCAATGTCGGCAAGCCGCAGGTTGCTTACAGGGAGACCGTAAAGACAAAGACAACATCAGAGGGTAAATTCATACGTCAGTCAGGCGGCCGCGGCCAGTATGGTCATGTCAAGCTGGAGATGGAGCCGAATGAGACTGGCAAGGGCTTTGAATTTGTAAATAAGATTGTCGGCGGTTCTGTTCCAAAGGAATATATACCGGCAGTGGAGAAAGGCCTGAAGGAGGCAGTTGAGACCGGCGTCCTTGCAGGCTATCCTGTTGTTGATGTAAAGATTACGCTATATGATGGTTCATACCATGATGTGGATTCGTCTGAAATGGCCTTTAAGATCGCAGCATCCATGGGTTTTAAAGAGGGTATGAGGAATGCTACCCCGATTCTTCTGGAACCGATTATGTTTCTTGAGGTGATTGTGCCGGAGGAATATATGGGTGATGTTATTGGCGATATAAATTCCAGAAGGGGAAAGATTAACGATATGAAACCGAGGGGCACGGCGCAGGTAATATCTTCGCGGGTTCCTCTGTCAGAGATGTTTGGTTATGCAACAGACCTGAGATCTAAAACTCAGGGAAGAGGCATCTTTACCTTGCAGTTCTCACATTATGAAGAGATACCGAAGAATATATCAGATGAAATAGTTGCAAAGGTAAAGGGCGAGGTAGCAGCAAAGAAGTGATGAGTGCAAGGAGGTATTAGAAATGTCCAAGGCCAAATTTGAGCGTACGAAGCCGCATGTTAATGTAGGCACTATAGGTCATGTTGATCACGGTAAGACGACCTTGACAGCAGCGATAACCAAGGTACTGGCAGCGCGCAAGCTTGCCA
>JACPZJ010000106.1 GCA_016195585.1 Nitrospirota bacterium
ATCTGCAATAGCTGTTGATGCTATTGGAAAAGAGAATGTGGTTGGAGTTTTTATGCCGTCAATGTATACATCTAATGAGAGTATCGAGGATGTCGAAATACTTTCTAAGAACTTAGGGATTAAATTAATAACTGTTCCAATAACAGAAACATATAATAACTATATAAGCTCATTGGCAGCAACGTTTAAAGATTTAAGAACTGATGTAACAGAAGAGAATATTCAGGCGAGGATAAGGGGAAATATCCTCATGGCGCTTTCAAATAAATTTGGATGGCTTGTGCTGACAACAGGCAATAAGAGCGAGATGAGCGTTGGCTATGCAACACTATACGGCGATATGGCAGGCGGCTTTGCAGTTATTAAGGATGTACCAAAGACAATGGTGTACAGACTTTCAAGATACAAAAATACACAAAATGAGGTGATACCTGAGAGGATTATTAAAAAGGAGCCTACAGCAGAATTAAGGCCCGGGCAAAAGGATTCTGATTCTTTACCAGCCTATGAGATATTAGACCCTATTCTGCAGGCGTATATTGAAGAAGACAAGTCCTTTGCGGATATAGCAGCAATGGGATTTGATAAGGCTGTTGTAAAAAGGGTTATTGATATGGTTGACAAGAGTGAATACAAGAGAAGGCAGTCGCCGCCTGGCATAAAAATAACGCCAAAGGCATTTGGAAAAGACAGAAGGATGCCGATAACCAATTGGTATAAAGCTACTAATTAAAACTAATAGATAGAAAGGGGGGGGATAGCACTTTTAATATTGAATAGCAGGTTGTTGAAAAACTCTAAAATAACTATTAGTGTCATTCCCGCATGTTTTTAGCGGGAATCCATTTTTTTTAAATTCAATAGGTTCTGGATTCCTGCTTTCGCAGGAATGACAATCTGGCGGACAGATAAGCAATTTTTCAACAACCTGATAGGGGAGTAGGGGCGAATCTTGTGTTCGCCCTAATCTAATCATGGTAGACGCTACAAATAAATTATAAGGAGGATATTAGTTATGAAAGTGAAAGATGTGCTTGATTTAGCGAAAAAGAGCAATGTTCAGGTAGTTGACTTAAAGTTCATTGATATGCCCGGTCTTTGGCAGCATTTTACAATCTCAATGAATGAATTTGGTGAAGACCTTTTTGAAGAAGGCATAGGGTTTGACGGCTCAAGCATCAGGGGTTTTCAAGCAATAAATGAGAGCGATATGCTCCTTTTCCCTGATCCAGCCACTGCATTTATTGATCCTTTTTCAGCAGTGCCGACCCTGAGCCTTAACTGCAATATTAAGGACCCGATTACAGGACAGGCATATACAAGGGATCCCCGCTATATTGCACAAAAGGCAGAAAAATATTTAAAGAGCTTAGGGATTGCAGATATCAGTTTCTGGGGCCCGGAGCTTGAGTTCTATATCTTTGATGATGTAAGGTTTGAGCAGAGCTACAACAAGGGCATGTATATGGTGGACTCAAAAGAGGGCTTCTGGAACTCTGGCAAGGATGAGAATCCAAACCTCGGTTACAAGATCAGATATAAAGAGGGATATTTCCCAGTGCCTCCAATGGATAGCCTTCAGGATATCCGTAATGAGATGCTCCTTACACTTGAGAAGGTAGGTATTGCTGTTGAGGTTCATCACCATGAGGTTGCAACTGCAGGCCAGTGCGAGATTGATATGAAGTTTGATACCCTTACAACCATGGCAGATAAGGTGATGAAGTATAAATATGTTCTAAAGAATATAGCAAAAAAGCACAATAAGACCGTAACCTTTATGCCAAAGCCTATATTCATGGACAATGGCTCAGGAATGCATGTGCATCAGAGCCTTTGGAAGAATAACAAAAACCTCTTCTTCAAGCTCGGCGGATATGGCGATGTGAGCGAGACAGCTATCCACTACATCGGCGGCCTATTAAAGCATGCGCCAGCGCTATGTGCCCTTATTGCACCAACAACAAACTCATACAGAAGACTCGTCCCGGGCTATGAGGCGCCAATAAACCTTGTATATTCACAGAGAAACAGGAGCGCCTGCGTCAGGATTCCAATGTACTCAAAGAGCGAGAAGTCAAAGAGGATTGAGTTCAGGACGCCAGATCCGAGCTGCAATCCATACCTTGCATTTCCAGCAATGTTAATGGCAGGACTTGACGGCATACAGAACAAGATTGAACCGCCAAAGCCGATTGACAAGGACCTCTATGAGCTTGAGCCAGAGGAGGCAGGTAAGATTAAGCACCTTCCTGGCTCACTTGATGTTGTCCTTGACGCCCTTGAAAAAGATCACGACTTCCTTTTAAAGGGAGATGTCTTTACAAAGGATCTCATTGAGACATGGATAGCCTACAAGAGGGCAAAAGAGGTGGACGCAATCAGACTCAGACCGCATCCATACGAATTCGCCTTGTATTATGATATATAAGAAAAACGCATCTATAACAGGCGGGGTGGAAAACCAGCCCGCCTGTAATTTCTCCTGCCAATCAGGAAACATTTTTTTTGCCTACATCCCCAAAAAGTTTCCCATTTACATTATAACTTCTGTTGTAATATAATATAAATTGTCTTTATAATGTGATTTTAAAATAAAATACAGCCGATGAGCGTCGGCTGCCATTTTATTGCTTTTTTGGAGGTTTTAAACAGATGCATAAACTTATCCCCTTTGGTCAGGCAAGGGATGGCAAGCCTGTGCCGCCGAGGGTAACAGAGCAGCTTGCCCAGACAGGTCAGGCATTTGTAGAGATAGCAAAGGCAGTTACACCAGCAGTTGTAAATATTTCTACTGTAATCAAGTCCCCCCAGCAGGCGGCGCCATTCTTTGACGACCCCTTTTTCAGAAGGTTCTTTGGCGATGAGTTCAGGGAGTTTGAGCCGAGGAAGAGGCCCGGCCTTGCCTCTGGTGTAATAGTAAGTGTGGATGGATATATAGTAACCAATAACCATGTTGTTAGCAATGCCGAGCAGATAAAGGTTCTGCTTTCTGACAAGAGGGAATTCAAGGCAAAGCTGATCGGGGCTGACCCAAAGACCGAGATTGCAGTTATAAAGATTGATGCAAATGACCTTCCAATAATTGTGTGGAGCGACTCAGATAAGCTGCAGGTTGGGGAGTTCGCCATAGCAGTTGGCAACCCATTTGGACTTAATCAGACGGTTACAATGGGGATAATAAGCGCGGTAGGCAGGGCAAATGTAGGCGTTGCAGAATATGAGGATTTTATCCAGACTGATGCAGCCATTAATCCGGGGAATTCAGGCGGCGCCCTTGTAAATATAAGGGGTGAGCTTATTGGCGTTAATACTGCAATCTTCAGCCAGAGCGGCGGGTATCAGGGGATTGGTTTTGCTGTGCCTTCAAATATGGTAAAGGCAGTAATGGAGAGCCTGATCAAGTCAGGCAAGGTGGTCAGGGGGTGGCTTGGTGTCGCTGTTCAGCCAATTACCTCTGAGCTTGCACAGCAATTTGGACTTAAGGATGCTAAGGGTGCGCTTGTGAGTGATGTGGTGAAAGGCAGCCCTGCAGAAAAGGGCGGTATACAGCGGGGTGATGTTATTGTCAGTGTTAATGGAAAAGAGATTCAGGATTCAGCGCATCTGAGGAATACCATTGCCCAGATGCCTGTTGCTGCAAAGGTCAAGGTTAAGGTTGTAAGGGATAAGGCAGAGAAGGCGCTTGATATTGTAATTGCAGAGCTTCCAAAGGATATTGCCGGGACAGGCAGGGGGATGAAGGAAGAAGATTCTGGCGGCAATTATGAAAATATCTTTGCAGATATTATGGTGGAGGATTTAACCCCTGATATAGCAAGGCAGTTAAATCTCCCAAAGGCAGCAAAGGGCGTGGTTGTGGCAGGTGTTGAGCGCGGGAGCGCAGCAGAGGAGGCAGGCCTCAAAAGGGGCGATGTGATTGAGGAGATTAATAAGCAGAGGATAAATAATGCAAAGGATTACAGGCGCATTGCCTCTAAGATTAAAAAGGGTGAGAGTGTATTGCTCCTGATAAACAGGCGGGGCAATACATTTTATATTACCATATCAGCGGATTAATAATTTATTTATGAGAGGAGAAGGTCGCTTATGGGGATTAATATTATACGCGCTATATTTGTTCTTTTTTGTATTTTTATCGGGGCTGCTGCGTATGCAAGGTTTGAAGGCATATCAGGCCTCAGCATTATCGGCGCTTTTGTAGGCGTTGCAGTTAGCGCTATCGGTATCTTTCTTGAGGTTGCATTAAGAAAGGCATCCATAAAACATGTCAGCAGCGCTGTTCTCGGCGGGATTTTAGGGATGATTATAGCCTATCTTTTATCTGCTTCCATTAGCGCCCTGTTTAATGAGGGCCATACCTTCCTTATCTTAATCAGGGCATTTTTAATCGGCCTTTTAACATACCTCGGTATGATTGTCGGGATAAAGGCAGGGAGCGAGATAAAACTTCCGAATTTCAAAGGTATGAGCGCCCCAGCGGCGCAGGGCTCTAATAAGCTGCTTGATACGAGTGTTATTATTGACGGCAGGATTGCAGATTTATGTGATACAGGTTTTATGGAGGGCATCTTTATTATTCCAAGATTTATCCTTGTTGAGCTTCAGCATATTGCAGATTCCTCTGATTCCATGAAGAGGGCAAGGGGCAGGAGGGGGCTTGATATACTCCACAGGATGCAGAAGATGTCTGATATTGATGTAAAGGTTGTGGATGAGGATTTTCCGGATATTAAAGATGTGGACTCAAAACTTATTGCCCTTGGAAAGGGCATGAAGGCCAAGATCATTACAAATGACATGAATCTTAATAAGATTGCAGAACTGCAGGGTGTGAATGTTCTTAATATAAATGAGCTCTGTAATGCCCTGAAAACCATTGTCCTCCCCGGTGAGACGATGAAGGTCTTTATACTAAAGGAGGGCAAGGAGCCCGGACAGGGTGTCGCTTATCTTGACGATGGCACAATGATTGTTGTGGATGAGGCGAGGAGGCACATAGGCAAGAATGTTGAGGTGGTTGTTACAAGCGTCTTACAGACTACTGCCGGCAGAATGATCTTTACAAAGATGAAGGAAGATAGCGAGGGGGAGGAGATTCACCAATATATAAAGGGGTGATGGGCTTTGGCTGATAAGAAAAAACAAAAGGTAGCCGCCCTTATACCTGCTGCCGGTATGGGCAAGAGGATGGGGAAGGAGAAAAAGAAACAATACCTTTTCCTCGGCGACAGGCCTGTCCTTGCGCATACATTAAAGGTCTTTGAAGGCATAGATGAGGTCAATGAGATTATTCTCATAGCGCCAGTGGGTGAGGAGGGGTATTGCCTTAATGAGATTGTGGAGAAATACAGGATACATAAGGTAACGAAGGTTGTTCCAGGTGGAAAGGATAGGCAGGATTCTGTATATAATGGATTAAAATTTGTCTCTAATGATACTGCCTGTGTTATTGTCCACGATGGTGTAAGGCCATTTGTGAGCAGTGATATTATAAAACAATCTATTGAACTCTGTGCGAAGGTAGACGGTGTTGCGGCAGGGGTCCCTGCGAGGGATACTATAAAGAGGGTGGCAAAGGATATGTTTGTTGAGGCGACAATGAACAGGGCGCATCTATGGCTTATCCAGACGCCGCAGACATTTAGATATAAGATTATAAGCGAGGCGTACAATAAGGCATATATTGATAATTTCCGCGGGACAGACGACGCCTCTCTAATTGAGCGCCTCGGTTACAAGATAAAGGTGATTATGGACAGCTATGATAATATAAAGATTACCACGCCTTTTGATATGATATTTGCAGAGATGATTTATAAAAACAGGGAGAATAGATGATAAGGGCTGGCATTGGCTATGATGTCCATTCCTTTAGTAAAGGCAGGAAACTATTCATTGGCGGAATAGAGATACCCCATGAAAAGGGGCTCACAGGCCATTCTGATGCTGATGTCCTTCTTCATGCAATATGCGATGCCGTTCTCGGCGCAGCAGCAAAGGGGGATATTGGCAGGCACTTTCCAAATACAGACCCTGCATTTAAGGATATTTCAAGCATTGAGTTGTTAAAAAGATGTGTTAATATTGTGAAAGGCGATGGTTATGATATAGTAAATATTGATTCTGTTATAATTGCAGAGGAGCCGATGTTTGCACCGTATATGGACAGGATGATTGATAAAATCGCAGAGGCTGTTACTATATCAAAGACAATGGTAAATATAAAGGCAACTACCAATGAGAAGATGGGATTTATTGGCAGGGGTGAGGGGATAGCGGCCTATGCAATCTGCATCTTACAGAGGACAATATAGATGTTCAAAACTCTAAAGGATGATATCAGTGCAGTCTTTGAAAGGGATCCTGCTGCTGTCAGCCTTGTTGAGGTCATCCTCACCTATGCAGGGCTTCATGCAATATTATGCCACAGGGTCTCCCACTGGCTCTGGAAAAAAAGGATACCGTTTATCCCCCGTTTTTTATCACAGCTCTGCCGATTCTTCACAGGCATTGAGATACACCCTGGCGCAGTCATTGGAAAAGGGTTTTTTATTGACCATGGCATGGGGGTTGTGATTGGCGAGACATCAGAGATTGGGGATAATGTAACCCTGTTTCAGGGGGTTACACTCGGCGGCACAGGAAAGGAGCGCGGCAAGAGGCATCCTACAATAGGAAATAATGTGATTATTGGCACAGGCGCAAAGGTGCTCGGCGCCATTAATATTGGAGACCATGTAAAGATAGGGGCAAATTCTGTGGTTTTACAGGATGTCCCGCCATATTCAACGGTTGTGGGCATACCCGGCAGGATTATCAGGATAAAGGACAAGAAGTTTGATGACCTTATGATGGATCATATCCATATGCCTGACCCCATTGCAAGACGTTTTGAGCAGATGGAAAAGGAGATAGAGGAACTAAAAAATATGCTAAAGGCCAAAGGCAGGTAAAGATAAAAAAAGTTAAAAAATACTTGAATATGCTAAAGGCCAAAGGCAGGTAAAGATAAAAAAAGTTAAAAAATACTTGACAACCAATTACACCTATGTTACCGTATTCTCACACTTTAGGGATAATTTAGAATTACTGTATGGGCAGGGTAACAAAAAATAAAACGCTTATTTTGAGGTGACCGCGGATATATTATTTATTATTATATATTCAGCGGTTTTTTTGTTAACGTAGTTGTTTTAAAAAGGAGGAAGGTTGTGAGAAGTACAGGTAAGGTAAAGTGGTTTAATGACAAAAAGGGGTTTGGTTTTATCCAGCGTGAGGACGGGGAGGATGTATTTGTTCATTATTCAGCGGTTCAGACAGAAGGGTATAAGTCTTTAAAAGAGGGGCAGGCAGTGGAATTTGATATTGTGCAGGGCCCCAAAGGACCACAGGCTGCAAATGTAACAGCATCAGCGTAATTAATTACTTAATTAATATTAGGGGGAAAATTTAAGGCACGCAAGGTATTGCGTGCCTTTTTTGTTTATTCACCCCGTTAGAAAACTCCGCCATAAATGGCGGGAATTTATTCCTTATAGAAAAGACGGGGTAAAAGCCCTACAAGTTTCTAACGGGGTTCACCTTTATGAAAGAAATGAAGGAATTTAATATACTAAAAATAGAAAAGGGTGAGGGTAAGAAGATTAAGGATTATGTTGCCATTGAAAGAAATATTACCCTTTACTTAAATGGCGAGGAGTTTATCACCCTGATGTGCACCCCTGTGATGGTTAAGGAACTATCAGTGGGCCTTCTTCTTTCAGAGAAGATGGTCTCAGAAAATGAGGATATTAAGGAGATTGATTTTAATGAGGTAGATGGGATCGTTTCAATTAAGATAAGGGATTATTCAAAAAATGCAATTGAAAAGATAGCCCATGCCGCCCTTACATCAGGCTGCGGCAGGGGACTGGCAACAGACTTTTTAAAGGGCTTTACTAATGAGCAGAAGGTTGTGTCTTCTTTGAGAATACCAGCTAAAGATATAAGCAGCATAGCACGGGATTTTATTAATATGTCAAATGCCTATAAAGAGACAGGAGGTGTGCATAGCGCTGCGCTATGGGACGGCAGGAGGGTTGAGGTTTTTTGCGAGGACATCGGAAGGCACAATGCAGTGGACAAGGTGTTTGGATATTGTTTACTGAATAATATCCCTTCAAAAGACAAGATTGTCCTGACCAGCGGCAGGATATCCTCTGATATATTGCTTAAGGTGAGCAGGAGGGGTGTTCCGATGATTATAAGCAGGAATGCACCCACCAGCCTCTCTGTTGATATGGCATATTTCCTCGGCATTACCCTTGTCGGCTTTGTGCGTGGAGAGAGGATGAATGTCTACACACATCCATCACGGGTTGTTTTTTCGTAGTTGACAAGAAAGTTATATTGGGTGTAATATTATATTTCTTTCATAAATTCTTAATAACAAGGTGAAAAATGAAGAAAAAGGCATCTATAATAATGGCTAAGCCTGCTCATAAGTATGAGCTTCAGGAGGTATCTGAGCCGAATCTCTTCAGGGATTACTTCCCTTACTCAGAGGTCTGCAAGATACCTTTTACAGACAGGATTATACCGCCGAGCCTGCCGCAGGATTTTTGGATTACTGATACGACCTTCAGGGACGGACAGCAGGCAAGGCCGCCATATACAGTTAAGCAGATAGTTGATATATACGACATGCTCCACCGCCTCAGCGGGCCAAATGGTGTGGTAAGGCAGTGCGAGTTCTTTCTTTACAGCAAGAAGGATAAAGAGGCAGTTGAAAAGTGCCTTGAGAAGGGATACAAATACCCTGAGGTTACAGGCTGGATAAGGGCTGCAAAAGGTGACTTCAAGCTCGTAAAAGAGATGGGACTAAAGGAGACAGGGATACTCACCTCATGTTCGGATTACCATATCTTCCTGAAACTGAATATGACACGCAGGGAGGCCATGAGCAGGTACCTTGAGATTGTTAAGGAGGCGCTGAATGAAGGGATAATACCGAGGTGCCATCTTGAGGATATTACCCGTGCTGATTTTTATGGCCTTGTCATACCCTTTGTTCAGGAATTGATGAGGCTGAGCGGGGAGGCAAAGATACCTGTAAAGGTGCGCGCCTGCGATACCATGGGTTATGGCGTGCCTTATACAGGCGCTGCGCTTCCGAGGGGCATTCAGGAGCTTATCCACGGCCTCAGGACTGAGGGCGGCGTGCCATCGGAATACCTTGAGTGGCACGGCCATAATGATTTTCATAAGGTATTGATAAATGCATCAACTGCATGGCTCTATGGCTGTGCCGCCGCAAATGGCGCAATACTCGGCTTTGGCGAGAGGACAGGAAATTCGCCTATTGAGGGTCTTGTAGTTGAGTATATCAGCCTGCGCGGCGATAATAACGGCATAGACACGAGGGTAATTACAGAGATAGCGGAATATTTCCATAAAGAGCTGCACTATCATATCCCGCCGAATTATCCTCTTGTTGGTTCGGAGTTCAATACAACGAGTGCAGGCATTCATCTGGATGGGGTATTAAAGAATAAAGAGATTTACAATATATTTGATACAGCAAAATTATTGAACAGGCCGATTGGCATTACCATAACAGATAAATCAGGCCTTGCAGGTGTTGCACACTGGATAAATACCCATCTTGAACTCACAGGTGATAAGAAGGTTGACAAAAGGCATCCAGCGGTTTCAAAGATATATAAATGGGTAACAGAGCAGTATGAGAACGGGAGGCTTACATCCGTATCTTCTGAGGAGATGCTCGCACTTGCCAAAAAATATCTGCCTGAATATTTTGTGTCAGAACTTGACAAACTAAAGCAGAAGGCGCAGGAGATGGCCTTTCATCTGGTTGAGGAACTGGTTGAAAAATCAGAATTCAGGACAATGGACCCGAAGCTGCAGGAGCCTCTGATGAAAAAGCTTATGGAGGATGACCCCTTTATCCAATTTGCCTATGTTATTGACACTGAAGGCAAGAAGACAACGAGGAATATTACTCAGGTTATTGATAAGGCAAAATACGAGAAATTCGGCATTAGCGAGGACTTTTCCAACAGGGACTGGTTCCTCCAGCCCATAAAGACAGGCAAGACATACATCACTGATTTTTATAAATCTGTAATGACAGGCGCCCTCTGCATAACTGTTTCTGCGCCAATCAGAAATATTGAAGAAGAGATAGTCGGCATCTTTGGAATGGACATAAAATTTGAAGAGCTGTTAAAGATGGTTAATGACACATCTATAGAGGAGGAGGTTATAAAGAAGTAGAAGTGGGAAAAACTATTGTTGAAAAGATATTGAGCGAGCATTCAGGAAGGGATGTTAAGGCAGGGGACATGACAATTGCAAAGGTGGACGCAGCCCTCCTTCAGGACGGGACAGGTCCACTCGCAATCAAGCAGCTTGAGGAGATAAATTTAGTAAAGGCAGCAAACCCTGAGAAGACATTTATATTCATTGATCATGCCTCGCCGAGCCCGAGGAAAGAGCTCTCCAATGACCACAAGATACTCCGCGCCTTTGCTGATAAGACAGGCGCAAGGCTCTTTGATGTTGGCGAGGGTGTATGCCATCAGATAGTTTCAGAGCACTATATAAACCCCTGCGATGTGCTGGTTGGCGCAGACTCACACACCTGCACAGCAGGCGGCATTGGCGCCTTTGCAACAGGCATGGGGTCAAGTGATGTTGCCATTGCACTTGCGCTCGGCAAGACATGGTTCAGGGTTCCTGAGACAATAAAGGTAAATATAAAAGGAAAATTTAAAAAAGGTGTTTATGCAAAGGATGTTATTTTATACATTATAGGCAGGATAGGCGCAGACGGCGCAACATACAAGGCTTTGGAATTTGCAGGCCCGGCAGTAAAGAACATGTCTATCTCGGAAAGGCTTACACTCTGCAACATGGAAAAAGATAGAGGCTGACAAGGAAGCGATATACGAAAAGGTTATAGATGTAGATGCCTTCAAACTTACACCTTTGATCGCCTTTCCACATACAGTTGACAATGTAAAGCCTGTGAGCGAGGCAAAGGGTATAAAGGTAAATCAGGTATTTATCGGCACATGCACAAACGGAAGGCTTGATGACCTAAAGATAGCAGCAAAGATACTAAAAGGCAAAAAGGTAAATCCAAAGACAAGGCTGATAATCACACCAGCATCAAGGGATGTATTTATTCAGGCAGATGATGCAGGGTATATAAAGACCTTTCTAAAGGCAGGGGCAATTGTAACATCATCTGGATGCGGGCCTTGTGTCGGCGTTCACTCAGGCATACTCGGAGACAACGAGGTTTGCCTGTCCACGCAGAACAGAAACTTCAAGGGCAGGATGGGGAATCCGGAGGGTTTTATCTACCTCTCATCCCCAGCAACAGCAGCAGCAAGCGCCATAGCCGGCGAAATCGTCGACCCGAGAAGGTATTTATAAATTTAAGCAAATGTTTCCACAACCTTCCTTCCTTATATTTAAACACCCTCGTGACTCCGTTCAGATGAATTTTGGCTTGACATCACTCTGTATTTTAAATATACTGAACATATATTCATGTGAACATCAATTCACTAAAAGTATATCTTAAGAAATGTGATGAAAAGACGGATTTCT
>JACPZJ010000111.1 GCA_016195585.1 Nitrospirota bacterium
AGGTTCTTTTGCGGCACGCTAATGCGCATTTTCGGTTTAGATGCTTTCTCTTCCTTAGCTTTATGCAAATAAACCTCCGGCTCTTTAATCGGATCCAATAAATCGTCTACTGAAACATGAAAAATATGAGAAAGCTTTTGCAGTTCATCAGCAGAGATTTTCCGCTCTCCGCTCTCTATTTGGGAAACAGCAGGTCGTGATATGCCCATCTTCTGTGACAGCCTATCCTGGCTCATGCCGGTCTTTTCCCTCAACTCCTTAATTTGATGCCCTATTTTCTTGTAGATGCTCATCGCAGCCCTCCCCTTAATGACACTATACTATCATAAGTACGATTATCTGTCAAGACATTGTTTGATATTATGACAACGGTAGGTTTAGGGAAATAGGGGCAGGTCTTGCCTTTTGATGCCTCCTCAACTTATGTCAGCATGGAAAGGATATCCCCCGCCAGCTTTCCCCTGTTCTCCTCAGTAACCTCTATTAGCTTTACATCCTCCCTGTTTTTAATCTGGAAGATATAGCCATTCCCTTCATGCTGAATAGTGGCGACAACAATCTTTGGTGAATTGAGGGCAGCTAAAACTGCATCCTTAAATCTCTGTGAAATGGCCTCCATCCTGCCAATCTCATCAATAATAATTACATCTATATCCTTGTTAGAAATTGCAGCCTCAAGGGAGGCGACTCCAATGTCCTCAAGCGCCTTAACATCAACACCGTATTTCCCGACCTTATGCGGACTGTCAAGCTTTGTGTCTGCAAGAACACCCTCTCTTCCATCAAGGGAGAAGATTTTAAAGCCGCTCCTGAAAAACCCTTCTCTTGTCTCATGTGTATAGAATCCGCCCGGACGAAGGCGCATCTGCGATATCATTTCAGCGGCCAGTTTTACTATAAGTGTGGTTTTGCCAACACCCGGCATTCCTGTAAGGAGGATGTTTGCCTTTTTGATCACTGCAGGCGGCTTCAAAGATACATCCCTGACAAAATCAACACAGTGAAGGGACTCGCCGCCCCCCCCGCTAAATTTTTTATTGCATGTGCCGCGCCATGCACAGATTACACACAACTGTTTTTCATCTGCTGCCATTGCATTATCTCCTTTTATTATCCTTTATCTTTTCTATTGAATATCCGGAGGTAGTAACATATGCCTCATAAAAATCATCATCTGACGGAAAGGCATAAACGCTGTTTCCGTATACCGCCTTTACAAAAGGAAATCTTCTGCTGTTTTCATACAAATAAAGCCATATTGCATCTGTCCCGCCGTTTATATCATAGGCAGTATGCTGTTTTATACTTTCATCTTCTGCCTTTAAATATCTGCCGTGTATCCTTGTTGTCTTATATCCAGTGTGTATGCCAATAAAATTCAGCCAGTCGTCAAATTTTAATATATCGCCGCCAATAGACCACTGATCACCTTTTATCTTATATATCTTCTCCTCACTTTTCTTATCTTTATCTACAGGTGTAAATCTGAGAAATATGTCATAATCCAACCCCTTTGCCTTCCTTGCATCTATAACCCCCACCATCTCTTTATGCGTGAATGCCTTGTATGCCTGAAGGTGCATAGCTGTCATAAGCATGGCAGAGCCGGTTGTGATAAAGAGCAGAGAAATAAGGAGTACGAATATCTTTTGAATTAAACCTATGCCCTCTTTTTCGCCCCTCCTTGCAAGAATGCAGTTTATAAAAAGCAGAAGGATTATTAAAAATCCAACAACAATTATAATAGCAGAAATTATTGCCAATCTGCCAGAAAAAAGATTGAAGCTGATGTTCAATCCTGAAAAGATATCTGCCATCTATTCCTCTTCACCAAGCTTTTCTAAATCCTCATCTTTTCCAATCATAATCAGCAGATCCCCTTCGCTGAATTTATAATCAGGTTCAGGTATATCAACAGTGCCATCTGCCTTTTTTACAGCCAGAACATTTACATTAAACCTTGTCCGCAGGTTAATATCTTTCAGCATCTTATTATAAAGCTCTGATGGACACTTCACCTGTGCGAGGCCATAGCCCTCTTTTAATTCAATATGGTCAATCAGCCGCGGCAGCACAAGGCTTGTAGCCACACGGTAGCCCATCTCATCCTCTGGATATACAACCTTTGTTGCGCCTACAAGCCTTAGTATATCGCCGTGAAGCTCGCTGACTGCCCTTGCTATAATCTCTCTTACACCGACCTTTCTCAATAATGCGGTAACGAGTATGCTTGCTTCAACATTTGCAGCGCCGATTCCTACAATGGCCACATCCACCTTGTCTACGCCTATTGCCTTATAAACATCTTCTGAGTTTGATGTTATCTGAATAGCATGGCTAACATAATCCCTAACTGAGTCAATCTTATCCTTTTCAGTATCAACTGCCAGCACCTCGCATCCCTTTTCTGCCAATGTCTTTGCAACCTTTAATCCGAATCTGCCAAGACCAAGAACTGCAAACTGTTTCATATAACCCCCCCTGTCGCTTTACTCCATTGCAAAATGAAAATTGGAAATTTCAAATTTTAAATTGAACCAGATTTGATTTTTCTTTTATTTTGCATTTTTCATTTTGAAATCTTCAATTTACAATTCAACATTCGTAGAATGTTGTCTACCCTATCATTACCCTCTCTTCAGGATAATAATAATGTATCTTAACCATCCTCTGGCCAACAGCAAGCGCCATGGTCAATGGCCCGATCCTTCCAATGTACATCATAAGGGTGATCAAAAGCTTCCCGCTGCCTGACAGATCGGGAGTAAGCCCTGTGCTTAATCCTACAGTTCCAAAGGCAGAGACCACCTCAAATAGTATATTCACAAACGGGGCCTTTTCTGTCATAAACAGCGCAAAGGCAATAACAACAATAATAAGCTGCGATATAAACACAATGGCAAGGGACTTCTGCACAAGGTCATTTGGTATAGAACGTTCATATAGCTCTGGCCTCTCCTTGCCCTTCAGCCATGCCCTCGCTGTGGAAAAGAGTATTGCTGCAGTAGTTGTTTTAATCCCGCCGCCTGTGCTCCCCGGCGAGGCGCCGATAAACATTAATATTATCATTATAAAGAGCGTGCCGTTTGACAGTGTCTCCATATTGATGGTATTAAATCCTGCTGTCCTTGTTGTAACAGACTGGAAATATGATGCAAAAAGCCTCTCATACCATGATAGATTATGAAACTGTCCCCTGATCTCTGAAAAGAGTATCATTACAGCTCCTATTATAATTAAAAACAAAGATGCTTTTATTGCAACCTTAGACTGAAGGCCGAGGTGTCTGCGGTGCTCTTTTTTAAATAGATAGTTCTGAAGATTCACAAGCACAGGAAAGCCTATGCCTCCGAGGATTATCAGTGTTGTTATAGTAAGGTTTACTATCATATCCCCTCTGTATCCTTCAAGGTTTTTGGGGAATAATGAGAACCCTGCATTACAGAAGGCAGCAACTGAATGAAACAGCCCGTTGTAGACTGCCCATGATACCCCCTTTCCCTCGTAATAGAATCTGAGAAATAGTACAAATGCGCCAATTAGCTCTATCGTGATTGTAAGATTAAATATCCTTCTAATTAAGTCCATTATCTCGCCCATGCCGGTAAAATCAAGCACATCCTGCATTACCATCCTGTCCCTTATGCCAAAGCCCCTGCCGAATATTGTTGCAAAGAAGGCAGAAAAGGTCATTATACCAAGGCCGCCGAGCTGGATAAAGATCAGGATTATTATCTGGCCAAAGGTTGTAAAGTGTGTTCCTGTATCCACAACTGTAAGGCCTGTAACACTTATGGCAGAAGTAATAGTAAAGAGGGCGTCTATAAATCTTATCCCCTTGCCTGAGGCAGTTGCTGCAGGAAGCATCAGCAATATCGTGCCAGCCAATATGCCTGCAATGTAGCTGTAAGCCAGTGTCTGTGCAGGCCTGATATTCAGGTTTACAAAGAATCCCTTTACTGTTCTGCGCTCAAGGAGAAATTTAAATATAAGATACATCCTTGAAAAAAGAAGATATATCTTTGTTATGAAGAGTATATCAAGGAACGGCATTGCCTCCGGAAAAAAAAATAGTTTTATAAAAAGGTTTATAAAGAAAAGCGTTAGGAATGCCATCCACATCCAGTCAGGCCAGTGCCTTCTGATAAACAACAGCTTATCAGTGGCTATGAAAAATTTGATTGTATTTTCCAGTATGAAAGAGACGAGGACAAAAAGGTCAAAGAGAAATATGATATTCTTTACCTTTAGCGAAACAAAAAAACCATATTCAATAATGAGGGATGCAAGAATGGCTACAATCACAAGAAACATGAAGCTGTTTATAGTGATGATGTATTTTCTGTATTCTTCTTTGTAATTAACGCCCATAAAAACCTTCCCCTCACCCTGTAGGGCAACCCTTCATGTCTCATGTCTGCCCTTGCCTGCTTTGGCAAGCAGGGACAGGTAGGTCGTAGGCACGGTTTAAACCGTGCCTACTTAATACAAACGCATTAAATGCCATTACATGATAAAGTAATGTTAATTAATTTTAAAATCCCCCTTAATCCCCCTTTTTCAAAGGGGGAAATTCCTCTATCCCCCCTCACCCTAACCCTCTCCCCACTGGGGAGAGGGAAGGGTGAGGGGAAAAGAGGGGTTAGAGCCTGCCCCTGCATGTATTAAGCAGGGGGGAGATTTATTTAACATAAATTAATGCGTTTGTATTAGTAAGGGAGCATGGCCATACGCCCCTACACCCGTGCCCTACATCTTCCCTCTCTTAAAACAAAAATAGGGGCAACATTACGCTGCCCCTTATAGTCTAAAAAGTAGGGGCAATTCATGAATTGCCCCTACTAAATTATTTCCTTTCATGCCCATTGCCTGCATCTCTCTCAAGCATATAATGCGCTGTCTGATGCATGAAGGCCTCAAGCCTTGTTGTGCCGTTTGTATCCTTCTGGCCGTCATAAGCCATATTCAGGCAGGGGATATTATTATACTCCTCCCTGAATCTTTTTAGAATGGCGCCCACAATAGTCCCCGGCATGCAGGTAAATGGCATTACATTTACAATCCCGCTTACGCCTTTTTGATAGAAGTCAACTGCCTTGCCGACGCTTAATATCGCCTCGCCTTCAAAGCTCTTGTGCAGATAGGGGCTTGCAAAATCCAATGTCTCTTTGATAGTGAGCTCCTCGCCATTTCTCAGTTTGTCTTCAAATGGCCTGCACAGTTTATGTTCATCACGTCTCTGAACTACATTTGTAAGATAAAGCTTGAGATAGCTGCCATAATTCTTCTTTTTAAGCGACCGCTCCATTGATGTAAAGTTGGTATAAAAGAACCACTCTGTCATGGACGGCAGCCACACCTCGCCGCCGAGGGCCTCAATCTTTCTCACAATATTCTCATTGGCAAAGCGGTTGCTCCTCAGATATATCTCGCCAACAATCCCGATAATAGGCCTTTTTATCCTTTCTATTTCAATGTTGTCAAAACGGCTTGCTGCCTCCTCCATCAAAGGCATAAGCCCCTGATTATTTTTGATGGCCTCATATATCCTCTTTAAATAGTATTGATAAACCTCGTCTGACTCGCCCTTATTCCTTTCATACGGCCTTATCTCACGGAGCCTTTTTTCAAGGACATCTATTGCAACAATCCCCTGCCACGCCATTCTTACAAATTTATTGCCGGCAACGCCAAGATGCTTATAAAAATTTTCATCCTGATTTGGCGAATATATAGGGACATCAGCATAACCAATCTCATCAAGGATAAGCCGATGCAGCCTGTTATACTGCCCAAACCTGCATGGGCCGCAGCCGGACGGCATAAAGAATGCGGATTTTTCAGGATTAAAATCAGGCTTTTTTACAAGGCCGATTACATCGCCGGCAGTAATTACCGCAGGGACACACTCCTTGCCTGAGGTATATTTTCTTCCCCATTGCAGGGATGCCTCATCAGGCTCGGGCAGGACCTCTGCCTCTATGCCATTTGCCTCAAAGGCCGCTGCAATGGCAAAGGCATGATCCGCCATATAAGGAAGATATATCTTCCTCTTCTTGCCTTCAGCAGCATGATATAGAACAGGCCTTGTCTTATTCTCCTCAATCCTTCTCTTCCCTGCATTCTCAAGGCTGTCAAGGAATGCCTCAAGCCTTGTTACTGCGCCTGCATCTGCGCTGTGTTCATCTATCTCTATTTGCAGATAGGGCTTGCCCTTCATCTTGTCCCTGAAGAAGTGGGCAATAAATGAATCAGGCCCGCAGGAGAAGTTTGTAATATAAAGCGCATAAAGCCGGCGGTCATTTTTAATGATATGCGCTGCTGCAAGTATCCTCTGGCCTGACTTCCAGTACATATCGTGCCTGTCCTCTATATCCGCATCATCAAGGGGCAGGAAATCCATTGGTATGGCGATTGTTCCCAGATCCTTTAATTTCTGCGGCAGGCTTAGGCTTATCTCCGGGTCGCAGCCATTATACGGCCTGCTCACTATGATAATAGCCCTCTCATTCGGCTTTAGGCCGTCCAGTATCTCCTTACCCCTCTTCTGCGCCGCACTGTAGAAATTCTCCTGCGACGACTCTGCGATCTCCCATGCTGCATCAATCTCACATTTACTTTTACCGAGCTCTTTGCCCATTTCATAAAGGGCCTTCATTAATATCTTCTTTTCATAGCCGAGCTCTATTGAAGGCTTGAGGAGCTTAACGCCCTTTTCCTCAAACGAGATAGCAGAGCAGACAGTATATGGTATTGCCTGAATATATGGGCAGGCCTGGCTGTGTTCAAGTTTTGGATTCTTTCTCCTTAAATTGATAAAGCTGGGAAGAAAGATGTAATCAACGCCTTTTTCTATAAGATTTAAAAGATGGCCGTGAGTAATCTTAATCGGGAAGCACTGCTCTGCAACAACGATCTCAAGCCCCTTGCGGATTATCTCCTTATTTGAGTAATCAGAAAGCACAACCCTGAACCCAAGCTCTGTGAAGAATGCCCTCCACATGGGCAGCAGCTCATAAAAGAACAACGCCCTCGGTATGCCTATCCTCTTTGCATCCTCCTTTACCTTGCCCTTTCCCTGATGATATGCAGTAACGAGCATCTTGTTTCTCTCTTCAAAGAGATCAGGCAGGTCATTCTTCTTTTTAGCCTCATCAATATCATACTTCTCGCACCTGCTTCCGTAGTATAACGGCTTCTCACCCTCAACAACCACCTGCCTTATCTCGCAGACATTTGCGCAGTCCCTGCACTCAAAGGTAGAAATCTCATATTTTTTCTGTGACAGGTCAAAGCCCTTGAAGCCGCACTTTGGCTTCTTGTGGTTCTTTGCAAGCATGGCAACGCCGATTGCGCCTGTAACATCATGGTGCTCAGGGACAATAATCTTCTTGCCTGTCACCTCTTCAAAGGCAGAAACAACAGCGGCATTTGCTGCAACCCCGCCCTGAAAGAATATCCTGTTTCCTATTCTCCTCCCTTCCACAACCCTGTTCAGATAGTTATGGACAATGGAATAGGCAAGGCCTGCAACGAGCTGGTCAGTGCTCGCACCGTTCTGCTGGTGATGGACGAGGTCAGATTCTATAAATACCGTGCATTTCTCGCCCAAAGACGACGGGCATGAAGAGCCCAGCGCCATATCACCGAACTGTCTTTTAATGGAGATGCCCAGCCTCTCTGCCTGCTCTTCCAAAAAAGAGCCTGTCCCTGCAGCGCAGACCTTGTTCATCTCAAAATCCACAACTGCGCCGTTATCAACGCTGATATACTTGGAGTCCTGACCGCCTATCTCAAATATAGTATCTACTGTGGAATCAATATGAATGGCTGCTGTTGCCTGTGCTGTTATCTCGTTTCTTATAACATCTGCGCCGACAAGGTCTCCTGTCAGATACCTTCCTGAGCCTGTTGTGCCCGCGCCCTTTATATTCACAAAGTGGCTGACTTCATCGCCAACCTCTTTTAATCCCTTTTTTACCGCCTCTATCGGCCTCCCTGCAGTTGGCAGATACCTCTTTGAGAGGACATTATTATTCTCATCTATAACAACAACATTTGTGCTGACAGAGCCGACATCAATGCCGAGATAGGCATCTATCCTGTTGCTGTCTGAAAGGTTAACCCATTTTTTGTCATCCTTCTTCTCCTGATGGGCATCACCGCATTTTTTTAATTGCCTGAGGGGGCTTCCGAGCTCTTTGTGCGATCCCTGATGCTCCTTTAATTTCTCAAGGCCGAGGAATCTCTGGGTAAAGGCTGTATCCTCCATTGTGTAAAATATAACACCAAGCGCGCCCATGTGATAGAAGTGTTCAGGGATGATAAGCTCGCCCTCTTTAAGATTGAGGATATTCTCAAAGGCCTTTCTCATTCCCATATTCGCAGCAACGCCGCCCTGAAAGGATACAGGCTTGATAAAATCCTTGCCCTTGCCGATTGTGGCCTTAAAATTCCTTGCCATTGCATAGCAGAGGCCTCCTATGATGTCGTAGTCAGGGGTTGCAATCTGCTGGAGATGGATCATGTCTGACTTTGCAAAGACACTGCACCTTCCTGCTATCCTCGGAGGATTTTGGGATTTCAAGGCAGCGCTGCTGAATTCCTCTATGGTGAATCCGAGCCTTGATGCCTGCTGGTCAAGGAATGAGCCTGTGCCTGCAGCGCAGACCCCATTCATTGCAAAATCTGCAATCTCTACCTTTTTGGTTGCCTCATTAAATTTTAGTAATAGGAGCTTTGAGTCCTCGCCGCCCATCTCAATTGCTGTCCTTACCTCAGGGTGGAAGCGCTCCATTGCCCTTGCCTGCGCAATAACCTCATTGATAAAACTGCCGCCGATCAGCTCGCTGACCTTTTTGCCGGCAGAGCCTGTTACGCCAACCCTTTCAATCTTATCTGCCGGAATCCTTGTCATCACATCCGAGAGGACATCAATCACTGTCTTTAAGGGCTGGCCCTTAGTCCTTGTGTAATGCTTCTCTATTATATTCTTATTGCTGTCAATGATTACTGTCTTTAAACTTACTGAACCAATATCCATGCCTAAATAAAATAAACCAGATACCTTCATAACATCAACCTCCGATTCATAAAACAAGTTTCACGGCTTTGTAAAAAGCTCCAGATGCAAGGCGGAGCGAGGACTCGCACCGCAGCATACTAAATAGTATGTGAGGATGCGAGGCCGAAGCGACAACGCAGCAGATGGATTTTTTACGGAGCCGTTATTATCCCTGTTAAGCCAAGCCTTATCATTCTAATACCAATCGCTGCTAAAATCAAGGCCGCAACCTTTGCAACAGCCTTTGAACCGCTTACACCCATGATTTTTACAATCCTGTCTGCCTGAAGAAACACAACCCATGCAAAAAGTATATTTAGAATTACAGACAATATTACCGGTGCAACCCCCTGCGTCCCGACAAGTATCAATGCGGTTGTAAGCGTTGCAGGCCCTGCAATCAAAGGCGTGCCGAGCGGCACAGCGCCGATTGTAGCGCCCCTGCTTATGCGAATCACTCCTACCCTTAATATATCCGCTACTGCTATTACAAGGAGGACAAGGCCTCCTGCTATCATAAAATCCTCAACCTTTATATCCAGCGCCTGAAATATCGCCTTTCCAAGAAATATAAAACCAACAGTAACAAGAAATGCAGTCATTATTGATTGTGTTGCAACTCTATCCCTCTCCTCCTTTTTAAGCCCCTGCGTAAACATAAAGAATGCAGGCAAAACACCGAGTGCATCAATGGCAACAAAGATTGGTATAAGGCTGTATAAAAAACTGTTTAATAGTTCCATTTATTTTTTCTTCTTTGCCTTTGCTGCTATGAAGCCCAGCACAATCCCGATAATTAGCGTAATAATTAGCAGAAGGTATATTGGCAGGCTAACAACATCCCACCCTAAAAATTTTACATGCACATCATTGAGATTGCTAATTATAAAAAGCGCTGTAAGAAACGCAAGGATTATAAAGATAATGAGCTTTGCCATTATGCCTCCTATTTCTTCACCCCTTCCAAAAATGGTTTGATTAAGTCCATTGGCAGCGGGAATAGTATTGTTGAATTTTTCTCTGCTGCTATCTCTGTTAAGGTTTGCAGGTATCTCAACTGTATTGCAATCGGGTTCTGGGACATGAGATTTGCTGCCTCAAGAATCTTGTACGATGCCGCAAGCTCGCCCTCTGCATGTATCACCTTTGCCCTCTTTTCCCTTTCTGCCTCTGCCTGCTTTGCCATTGCCCTCTTCATCTCCTCGGGCAGGTCTATGCCCTTTACCTCAACATTTGAAACCTTTATACCCCACGGGTCTGTGTGTTTGTCAAGTATCTCCTGAAGCCTCTGATTTATCTTTTCCCTTTCAGATAAAAGCTCATCAAGCTCTGCCTGTCCGCATACACTCCTTAATGTAGTCTGTGCAAGCTGTGATGTGGCATAGAGATAGTTCTCCACTGCCACAATGGCCCTATCAGGATTAATCACCCTGAAATATATAACAGCATTCACCTTTATAGAGACATTGTCCTTTGTAATTACATCCTGCGGCGGAACATCAAAGGCAACTGTCCTTAAGCTCACCTTTGTCATCTGGTCAATAAAGGGTATAAGGATTATAAGTCCGGGGCCCTTTACGCCAATAAGCCTTCCAAGCCTGAATATAACACCCCTCTCATATTCATTGAGGATTTTAATGGCAACGAATAAGAATAGAACCACCAGTGCAATGATTATAACTAATGGACTAAAATTTATCATGTCTTCCTCCTTTTTACCTTTAATAGCAGACCTTCTGCCTCTATTATTTCTATCTCCTCACCTGCTTTTATCTCCTCATCACTCTTTGCATCCCATAGCTCACCCTGAATAAAGACCTTGCCTTTGGGTTTAATATCTGTATTTGCAGCGCCGATGACGCCGATCAAGCCCTCCTTTCCTGTTGTCGGCTGCCTCTTGTGCGCCTTTATAACAAGGGATACGGCAATTGTAAAGAAGAGGGCAGTCATTAATACTGCGGGTATTATTACTCTCCATGAAATTTGTAAAAATTCATATGGGCTGTCAATGAGCATTAATGAGCCTATGGACATGGATATTATACCACCAATTGTAAGAAGTCCATAGCTTGTAACCTTTACCTCTGCAATAAATAATATAATTGCAAGCAGTATGAGCATCAGGCCTGCATAATTTATAGGCAGTGTCTGTAAGCCATAAAAGGCAAGTATCAGGAATATGCCGCCAACAACACCGGGGAGTATTGCGCCCGGCGATGAGAGTTCAAAGAATATCCCATAGATGCCGAGTATTAATAATATGTATGCCACATTCGGGTCTGCAAGGAGCCGCAATATCTTTGTGCGGATGCCCATCTCAATATTGTTTATCTTTGCGCCTTTTGTATTAAGCATCACCTCGCCCTTTTCTGTAATCACCTTTTTTCCATTAACCGCTGTCAGCAGTTCATCAATATCCTTTGCAACCAAATCTATCACCTTTAATTTTAACGCCTCCTCCGCTGTAACAGAGACGCTTTTTCGCACTGCATCCTCTGCCCACTGTTCATTTTTACCCCTCTTTTGTGCAATGCCTTTAATATATGCCGCTGCATCGTTTTCAATCTTTGCCGCCATATCCTTTTTTACATCATCGCCGCCGATGCTCACAGGATGTGCTGCGCCGATATTTGTGCCAGGCGCCATTGCAGCAATATGTGCGGACATGGTTATAAATGTGCCTGCAGAGGCCGCCCTTGCGCCGCTCGGTGAGACATATACAATTACAGGTATCTCTGAGGCAATAATATCCTTTACTATTGCCCTCATTGACTGGTCAAGGCCTCCGGGTGTATCAAGCCTTATTATTAAGGCTGCCGCCTTTCTTTCTGTGGATTCTTTTATAGACTTGGCAATAAACTCAGCAGCAGGCGGATTGATTATCCCGTCATATTCAAGAACATCAATCTGGGGGCTGTTGGCCGGGGTTGCTGCTGCAATCCCCAATAAAAAGAAAAGGGGTATCAATACCTTGATATATATTTTAATTGGCATTAATTCTCCGAATTATTATTTTCAGACTTGTTTAAAATTTGAAATTTAAGATTTGAAATTTAAGACAATGATAGCCCTTTTTTAGCCTTTGTGTCAAGAAAATCGCACAATTGCTGCAAAGGAATCGGGTTTAAGACTTGCACCGCCAACCAGCGCGCCGTCTATATCATCCTGAGCCATCAGGTCCTTTATATTCTCAGGTGTAACGCTCCCGCCATAAAGTATCCTGATCCCATCCGCCGCTTTATAGCCTGCCTTCTTTCTTATGAAATCCCTTATAAACCTGTGCGCCTCCTGCGCCTGCTGAGGGGTTGCTGTCTTGCCTGTTCCTATTGCCCACACAGGTTCATAGGCAATAACAATCCTGCTAATATCGCTCTCTGAGAGGTCTTTCAGACCGCCCTTCAACTGCCTGTCAATCACATCCATTGTCCTGTTCTCTTCACGCTCCTTCAGGATCTCGCCAATGCAGAATATAGGCATAATGTCGTGTTTTAATGCAGCCTTGATTTTTTTATTCACTGTCTCATCTGTCTCTCCAAAATATTGCCTCCTCTCAGAGTGGCCGATTATACAGTAACCGCAGCCTATCTCCTTTAGCATCAGCGGAGAAATCTCCCCTGTATATGCGCCCTTCTCTTCCCAGAAGATATTTTGGGCAGAGAGTTTTATTATGGTATCCCTTATTGCATCACCCGCTGCAGAAAGCGCTGTAAAAGGAGGCGCAATCACTATCTCAACACCCTTCACATTGTCTATCAGCTTTATAAATTCAGAGCAGAATGCGCGGGTCTCGGAGGTGGTCTTATTCATCTTCCAGTTGCCGGCAATAATTGGTATTCTCATGTTTTATGCCCTCTTAAAAAAAATAACTTTTGACGACAAACTAATGTCCTGTCTCACAATTAACTTTACACAATTATGTCATTCCTGCATGTTTCTGGCAGGAATCCAGTCTTGCTTATTTCCTGTCTGCCCCTGTCTACCGACAGGCTGGGCAGATTCCCGCTCAAAAGCGCTGCGGGAATGACATACCATAAATATAAAGAAGTGTTAGGGACAGGACACTAAAAAGCCGTTATTGTTTTCTGTCTGCTAATGCTGTCAGTCCGGGCAGCGGTTTCCCCTCAAGGAGCTGGAGCGCCGCGCCGCCGCCTGTTGAAACAAAAGAGAAGCCGTCTGATATGCCTGCCCTGTGCGCTGCAAGGGAGGTATCGCCTCCGCCAACAATGGTTGTTGCATAGGAATCTGCAATAGTGCGCGCTATAGCAAAGGTGCCGCGGGAAAAGGCATCCATCTCAAAGACGCCCATAGGCCCGTTCCATATAATGGTCTTTGCGTTGGCAATGGCCTCAGAGAATAATTTTACAGATGCCGGGCCGATGTCAAGGGCCTTCCAGCCCTTTGGAATCTCCTGTGTTGTAACTATCTTTGTCTCTGCGCCTGGGTCCATACTCACTGCAACAACACAGTCAACAGGCAGATAGAACTTTACGCCCCGCTCCTGCGCCTTTTTTCTTATCTTGTTTGCAAACTCAAGCATCCCCTCTTCAACAAGCGAATCGCCTACCTCCTGCCCCATTGCCTTTATAAATGTAAAGGCCATGCCGCCGCCGATTATTACCTTATCAACCTTCTCGCCCAAGTTTTCTATCACGCCGATCTTGCCTGAGACCTTTGCCCCGCCAAGCACAGCAGCAAATGGCCGCACAGGATTTGCAACCGCGCCCTCAAGGTATCCAATCTCCTTTTTCATCAGAAAGCCTGCAACAGCAGCAGGGACATGTTTGGTTATCCCTGATATGGATGCATGATTTCTGTGGGCTGCGCCAAAGGCGTCATTCACATAGACATCCGCAAGCTTGGCAAGGGACTTGGAAAAGGCCTCGTCATTTGCCTCCTCACCGGAATGAAATCTCAGGTTCTCAAGAAGGAGCACATCCCCTGCCTTCATCTTTGCAACAATATCCTCCACCTCTTTGCCAACGCAGTCATTTGCAAATATCACCTCTTTGTTAAGAAGCCTTTGAAGCCTCTTTGCAACAGGCGCGAGACTGAACTGCTCAATCCTCTTCCCTTTTGGCCTGCCGAGGTGCGAGCACAAAATCACCTTTGCGCCCTCATCTATGGCATAGTTTATTGTTGGCAGCGTAAACCTTATTCTCGTATCATCTGTAATATTCTGATTTCCATCAAGGGGGACATTAAGGTCTGCCCTTATAAAGACCTTCTTGCCCTTGATATCAACATCTTCAATCGTCATCTTATTATTCAGATACATCTTCTATCCCTTCTTTACCATATATAAAATAAGGTCTCTCAGCCTTGAGGCGTAGCCGTATTCATTGTCATACCATGCAATGACCTTTACCATCCTTTTATCAATAACCTTTGTAATGCTGCCATCCACAATGGATGAATGAGGATTGTTGTTAAAGTCTATTGATACAAGCTCCTCATCCGTATATGCAAGTATACCCTTTAATGGCCCTTCTGCTGCCTTTTTTAATGCAGCCTTCACATCATCCTCTGTCACATCCTTTTCAACCTCGCAGACAAAGTCCACTACAGAGACATTTGGAGTCGGCACCCTGATGGCCATGCCGTCCACCTTGCCCTTCAATGACGGGAGGACAAGACCCACTGCCTTTGCAGCGCCTGTTGTTGTGGGTATCATGGATACTGCCGCTGCCCTTGCGCGGCGGAGGTCTTTATGCGGAAGGTCCAGTATCCTCTGGTCATTGGTGTAAGAATGAATCGTTGTCATAAGGCCGCGTTTAATGCCGAAGTTATCAAGGAGCACCTTTGCAACCGGCGCAAGGCAGTTTGTTGTGCAGGAGGCATTGGAGATGATGTGGTGCTTCTGCGGGTCATAGACATTTTCATTAACACCCATCACCACAGTTAAATCAGGCTCCTTTGCAGGGGCAGAGATAATAACCTTTTTTGCGCCTGCAGTAATATGCTTAGCCGCGCCTGCCTTATCTGTAAAATAGCCTGTGGATTCCACAACGAAATCTACACCAATATCCTTCCATGGAAGCGCAGCAGGGTCTTTAACCGCAAGTATCTTTGATTCCCTGCCATTCACGATTATAGAGCCATCCCCTGCCTTTACATCAGCACCCACTATGCCATGAACAGAATCGTACTTTAAAAGATGCGCCAGCGTCTTTGCATCTGTAAGGTCATTGATAGCGGCAATCTCTATCTGGTTATTTCCGATACAGGAGCGAAGAAAATTCCTGCCGATTCGCCCAAAACCATTAATCCCGACTTTTATACCCATTTTTGTCCTCCATGTTAGTAATAGAAATAATTATTGATAGTCTATAAAATCTTAGAAATAATACTGGTAGGCTGCTTAATTTTGAACAGATTATAATGACAGGTGATAGAAAAGTCAATCAGAAATTCTATCAAATTTCATTCATTTTTTTCACCCGCGCTCGGCAATAACATTTAGCATACCCCCATGTATCAGGCCATTGCTGGCAACAACATCCTTATTATAAATTGAGAATTTTCCACCTTTTAGGTCAGTTATCCTGCCGTCAGCCTCCTCCACCATCAAGGCGCCTGCCGCCATATCCCATGGCGACAGATTCATCTCCCAGAAGCCGTCAAATCTCCCC
>JACPZJ010000112.1 GCA_016195585.1 Nitrospirota bacterium
CCAACAACCCCAACACCTGCATTTAAGATTGGCGAGAAGACGCAGGATCCATTGCAGATGTATCTTTCAGATATATTCACCATATCAGTGAATTTAGCAGGTGTGCCAGCAGTTTCAATCCCATGCGGCCTTACAAAAGGCAATCTGCCAATCGGCTTACAGATTATCAGCAAGCCATTTGATGAAGAGACTATTATAAGAACAGCCTATACCTTTGAGCAGTCAACGGAACATCATAATAAAAGGCCTGCTGTATGATGAAATTATCGGTTGTCATACCTGTATATAATGAGAATGTAAATTAAAGGAGTTATAGTAATGGAGTATGAGACGGTTATCGGGCTTGAGATTCATGCCCAGTTATTGACAAGATCAAAGGTCTTTTGCGGATGCAGCACAAAATTCGGCGAAGAGCCGAATACACAGGTCTGTCCTGTGTGTATTGGTATGCCGGGTGTCCTTCCTGTATTGAATAAAAGGGCAGTGGACTTTGCAATAAAGACTGCGCTTGCGACAAAGTGCGCAGTAAATGAATATTCTATCTTTGCGAGAAAGAATTATTTCTACCCTGACCTGCCAAAGAACTATCAGATATCACAGTATGAGCTTCCCCTTGCAATAAAAGGTAATATAGAAATTGTGGTTGACGGCAATGTTAAGAAGATCGGCATAACAAGGATTCACATGGAGGAGGATGCAGGGAAGAACCTGCATGAGGGGATAGAGGATGCGAGCCATGTGGATTTAAACAGGACAGGCGTTCCATTGATGGAGATTGTGAGCGAGCCTGATATGCGCACACCTGAGGAGGCAGTGGCATATCTGAAAAAGCTGAGGGATATATTACGCTATCTCGGTGTATGCGACGGAAATATGGAAGAAGGCAGCTTCAGGTGCGATGCAAATGTCTCTATCAGGTCCGTTGGACAAAAGGATCTCGGCACAAAGGCAGAGCTAAAGAATATGAACTCCTTTAAATTTGTTCAGAAGGCTCTGGAGTACGAGATTGACCGGCAGAAGGAGCTCCTTGAGGATGGCAAGAGGGTTATTCAGGAGACAAGGCTCTGGGATTCAAACAAGGGCGTAACAATCTCCATGCGCTCTAAGGAAGAGGCGCATGACTACAGATATTTTCCTGAGCCTGATCTTGTGCCGCTGGTGGTTAATAAGGACTGGATAGGGGAGATACGCAATGGCCTTCCTGAACTGCCTGATGCAAAGAGGGCGCGTTTTGTAAAGGAGTATGGCCTTCCTGAATACGATGCAGAACTTCTGACATCCACAATTACTATGGCAGATTATTTTGAGGGGTGTGTTAAGTTCTATAATCAGCCAAAGGCAGTAAGCAACTGGATTATGGGAGACCTTATAAGGGAGCTGAATGTAAATAATATTGATATAGCAGATTCACCTGTCAGCCCCCAAAAATTAACAGATATGCTAAAATTAATGGACAAAGGAATAATTAGTGGTAAAATTGCTAAAGTAGTGTTTGAAGATATGTTTAAGACAGGCAAAGATGCAGAGACAATTGTACAGGAAAAGGGTCTTGTTCAGGTAACAGATGATGCTGAGATAGAGAGGATAATTGATAAGATAATAGAGGCGAATCCGGGTCAGGCTGCTGACTATAAGTCAGGTAAAGACAAACTCTTTGGCTTCTTTGTCGGTCAGGTAATGAAGGAGTCCAAGGGCAAGGCAAATCCTGCAAAGGTAAATGAGCTGTTAAAAAAGAAGCTGTCATAACAGAGGAATTAATTATGGATATAAAAGAGATAGGCCTGTCGTCAGCGGGGAGCAGATTTACCATCCTATCCAAAAATGGCGATAAGATTGAGGTTGCAATTTACAGCGACGGCAAGAGGGGTATAGAATACTATAAAAAGGATGCGAAGGCGCCGGCAAGTATTGTAATGGACGAAAAGGACGCCCAGCAGGTTGCGGCGGTTATTGGCGGCGCCTTTAATGATACGAAGATACTTGAGCCGGGGGATATTGCCTTAAAAAGCCTCCTGCTGGAGTGGATAAGGCTTGAGGCGAATGTTACTGTGGCTGGCAAGAGCCTCGGTGAATTGAGGATAAGGGAGAAGACAGGTGTTTCTATAGTTGCTATACTGAGGGGTGAAAACCTCCTCCCATCACCAAAGGAGAATAAGATGCTCCTTGGAAGGGATTATTTGCTTATTATAGGAAAGAAAGATGAGATAGAAAAGTTTAAGGAGATGATCGGGAAGGCAAAGAAGGACGAACTGTCGTCGCTTCTGTAACCCCCTTAACAAGAGGGAATCCAACAATTGAGGTTGATGTGATACTTGAGAGCATGGCAATGGGCAGGGCTGCTGTGCCTTCCGGCGCCTCTACTGGCACAAGGGAGGCTGTGGAACTGCGCGATGGAAATAAAAAGAGGTATAAAGGCAAGGGCGTGCAGCAGGCTGTAAGTAATGTGGTAGATGAGATTGGGCCTCATATAGCTGGAATAGATGCGGCTGATCAGGCTATGGTAGATAAGATGATGATAGAGCTTGACGGCACAGAAAATAAGGGCAGGCTCGGTGCAAATGCCATACTCGGTGTGTCTCTGGCAACTGCAAAGGCAGCAGCAGAGGAGGCAGGGCTCCCATTGTACAGATATATCGGCGGTGTGAATGCAAAGGAGCTTCCCATTCCCATGATGAATATCTTAAATGGCGGCAAACATGCAGACAACAATGTGGATCTGCAGGAGTTTATGATAATGCCGGTATGCGCCGCATCTCTAACAGAGGCTGTAAGGATAGGCGCAGAGGTCTTTCACAGCCTTAAAGATGTCTTGAAGAAGAAGGGATACAATACTTCTGTTGGAGATGAAGGCGGCTTTGCCCCGAATCTCTCATCAAATGAAGAGGCGATTCAGGTAGTGCTGCAGGGCATTGAGGCAGCAGGATATAAACCCGGCAAGGATATTTATGTTGCCCTTGACGCTGCGGCGAGCGAGTTTTACGAGAATGGGAAATACAATCTAAAGGGCGAGAAAAAGATTAAGACAACAGCAGAGATGATTGAATATTACGATGGATTGATTAAGAAGTATCCCATCATCTCTATTGAGGACGGTCTTTCTGAATCTGACTGGGAGGGCTGGCAGGCCATGACAAAGAGGCTCGGCAGAAAGGTTCAACTCGTGGGTGATGATGTGTTTGTTACAAATACAAAGATACTTGAAAAGGGAATTATGGATGGAGTTGGAAATTCCATCCTCGTAAAGGTGAATCAGATAGGCACCTTGACCGAGACATTAAATGCTGTGGAGACAGCAAAGAGGGCGGGATATACTGCGGTTATCTCCCACCGCTCAGGAGAGACAGAGGATACAACCATCGCAGATATAGCTGTTGCTGTTAATGCAGGCCAGATAAAGACAGGCTCAATGTGCAGGACAGACAGGGTTGCAAAGTATAATCAGCTTATCAGGATTGAAGAAGATCTCGGTGATATGGCTGTATTTAAGGGCATGAAGGCATTTTATAGTATAGTGCATTAGAAAAGGGTTCAAGGATTCAAGGGGTCAAGTAAAAAAAGTATGCGAAGAAATAATCTTAAAAAAGAAGACTTGGCAGGCATAAGAAAGAAGAGGCGTACGATCCTCTGGATGGCAGGGGGTTTTATTGCCCTTTATTTTATCTTCTCCTTTCTATTCAGCGATCTTGGATTTATAAAGTATATAAAGATGAGGACAACCAATAATAAACTTAAAGAAGAGATAAGCAGGCTTGAAGAGGAAAACAGGAGATTAAAGAAAGAGGCAGGGGCATTGAGGTCTGACCCAGAACATATAGAGAAACTGGCGAGGGAGAGGCTGGGCCTTGTAAAAGAAGGCGAGATTGTCTATCAGTATAATGAAAAATAAGCCTTTTAGGTCAGGATTTATTTCCATTATCGGGAGGCCGAATGTAGGCAAATCAACATTATTAAATTTTATATTAAAAGAGAAGGCAGCCATTATCTCTGAAAAGCCTCAGACAACACGGAACAGGATACTCGGAATAAGAAATACGCCCAATAGCCAGATGATCTTTATAGACACACCCGGCATCCATAAGCCAAAATACAGGCTAAATGAGATAATGGTAAAGACAGCAGTGGATACATTGAGAGAGGTTGACGCAGTAATATTTCTGGTAGAGGCCGACAGCCATGCGGGTGCAGGCGATAGATATATCATCACTACCTTTTTTAATGATTTAAGAATTCCTGTTATACTTGTAATAAATAAGATTGACACTATAAAAAAGGAGACACTGCTGCCGCTTATTAACGAATATAACAATATATATAAATTTGCAGAGACAATGCCTGTTTCAGCATTAAAGGGTGATAATGTTGAGCGCCTTTTAGATGTAATGGAAGGGTATCTGCCTGAGGGGCCCAAATATTATCCCGATGATATCTATACTGACCAGCCAGAGAGATTTATAGCTGCTGAGATAATAAGGGAGAAGATTATTGCTAAAACAGAAGAGGAAATTCCGTATTCAGTGGCAGTGTTTGTTGAGGAGTTCAAGGAGAGGGAAAATGGAAATATATTTATCAGGGCAGTTATATTTGTTGAACGTGACTCCCAGAAAGGTATTATTATTGGAACAGCATCAGTTAATTCCACCAACTAAACACGAGATTGTTATAGATAGCATAAGGAGACTTTTGCGCCGCGGGGCTATTGGCCCTATCTCCAAGATAATTAATAAGCAGCATCCTGCAGATATTGCGAAGTCAATAAGCGAAGTAGAAAAAAAGGATAGATTCCTGCTCTTTGAGCTGATTCAGGATGTGAAGGCAAAGGCTGCTGCTATTGTTGAGGTAGAAGAGGCAATCAGGATGGAGATGCTGAGTGAGATGCCCATTGATGATATTGTTGCTATCTTACATGAGATACCTTCTGATAAGGCAGCGGACATTATAGGCAAGATGCCGGAGGATAAGGCAAAAGAGCTTCTCAATATGATGAAGGCAGAGAACTCAAAGGAGGTAAAGGGTCTTTTAAAATTTGAGGAGGAGACCGCAGGCGGTATAATGATTCCGCAGTTCTTTGCCCTTTCTGAAAATACCACTGTTCAGCAGGCAATAAAGGCGCTTCAAAAGGCCAAAGATGTTGAGATGGTTTTTTATATTTATGTGACAGACGATAAGGGAAGGCTTGTTGGTGTTTTATCTATAAGGCAGCTTCTCTTAGTGCCGCCAAGAAAACAATTGAAGGATATTATGGTCAGGGATGTAATCAGTGTTACAACAGATATGGATCAGGAAGAGGTAGCGAGGAGGGTGGCAAGATACAATATCCTTGCCATACCTGTTGTGGATAAGGAGAATAAATTAGTTGGTATCATTACAGTAGACGATATTATTGATGTTATAAAGGACGAGGCTACAGAGGATATCTACAAGATGGCAGGCCTTAATATAGATGAGCGCGCCCTTGATCCGATCTTCAGCTCTATTAGAAGAAGGCTTCCATGGCTGTATATTAATCTCCTTACCGCAATCCTTGCAGCAAGTGTGGTCGGCTTGTTTACTAATACAATCCAGGCATATGCAATACTTGCTGCATACATGCCTATTGTAGCTGGTATGGGCGGCAATGCAGCCACCCAGACCCTTACTGTTATTATCCGTGGTATGGCCCTCGGTGAACTTACCTTTGGCAATACAATGAAGGCCCTTTTAAAGGAGTCATCCGCAGGGCTTATAAATGGCATCGCAACCGGAGCTGCAATGGCTGTAATAGCATATCTGTGGAACGGCAACTATATGCTTGGTGTTGTGGTGTGTCTTGCAATGATTATAAATTTATTTGTAGCAGGTCTTACAGGCACCCTTATCCCTGTCATATTAAGGGCATTTAAGATTGACCCTGCTGTTGCCTCCACTGTAGTTGTTACAACATTTACAGATGTCGTAGGGTTTTTCTCCTTCCTCGGCATTGCAACCCTCTTAATCCATTACATAGCAGTCTAACGGCATTCTACGAATGCCGCAATGTAGATTGGAAATAATGTAGGTTTATTAGGTTGACTGGTTGATTAGGTTGAATAAGTTGATTATGTTTGAATGGTAAAAATTTAAAAAACTCAGTCAACCCAATAAACCTAATCAACTTAATCAACGAAAAGTGGAGCGAAGCGACTGATATGCCATTGCATAAGACAGAGGCAATAGTAATACGCACAATAAAGCTCGGAGAGGCAGATAAGATTGTTACGCTCTTTACAAATGAACTCGGCAAGGTAAGGGCAGTTGCAAAAGGGGTGAGAAGGACAAAGAGCAGATTCGGAAGCGCCTTAGAGCCCTTCACACATATAAATACAGGCATTTTTATAAAAGGGAGCAGCAGCCTTTACAGGATGAGGGATACAGGCATCATCCACTCATATCACAAGATCAGGGAGGATATTAACAAGATAGCCTACGGCCTATATCTTCTGGAATTGGTAGACAGGTTTCTTTTAGAAGGGGATGTGAACAAGGGGGTATTTGCTTTTCTTAAAGATGCCCTTGATTTTTTAAGTGAGAGGGAAGAGGTAAAGGAGATTTTTATTTTATTTGGCCTCCACTTTCTCAGGCTCTCAGGCTATCAGTATAAATTTGACAGGTGCATCTCCTGCGGCGATGACCCTCTTATTGCCTTTTTCTCTCCTTACAAAGGCGGTTTGATATGCAATGGCTGCATAAGGGGAGAGCAGCGGGGCATGTTTCCAATTAACAAGGCTGTGGCTTTATACCTTAACAGTGTCAAAAATATTGATGGTATGATAATAGAGCCTGCAAATACTGATATTGTTAATGAGGCTGCGGAGATTATAAAAGGCATCTTCACAGAAATCATCGGCCGGCCGCTTTTAACTCAGGAGTTTATTAATGAGATCAAGGGATAAGGCTATTGCCATTATTTAATCATCTTGATTGCTTGCCAGAACGGTCAATTAATGATAATATTTTTACTTAGAGTATATAAATGGATATAGAAGCGATTCAAACAAAAGTTAGAGGCGGAAAATATATTGTTTCATTTACCCATACTGAGAAAGTAAGGTTAAGAAAGATTGAAGCTAAAGAGATTGAAGAAGCTATTTGTAAAGGGACGATTATAGAGCCGTATCCTGATGACCCACGAGGCCCAAGTTATTTAATATTGGGTTTTACAAGTCAGAACAGACCTTTACATGTAGTTTGTGGTAGAATAGAGGATGAGGAGATACTTATAATAACTGCTTATGAGCCCGATCCTGAAGAGTGGGAGGCAGATTGGAGAACAAGAAAGAGAGGTTAAAAAATGCTTGATAAGTGTTACTTTTGTAAGGGGAATGTAGTGGAACAGCATGTTAACATTGATTATCGGTGGGGAGAGACACTGGTAGTTATTAAAGATGTTCCTGCTGGGGTTTGCCGGCAATGTGGAGAAAAATACCTGTCAAGTGAGGTTTACAAGGAGTTGGAGATACTGGCAAAAAGTAAGAGCCACTTGATGGGTAAGTTGACTGTGGATATTTTGGCATATGAGACAAGTTCTGCAGCTTAGCGGAATATCATTGCCATACCTCGCCTCCTATAGGTCAAAGCCTCTATGTGTTGACCTCAAGCGCCCTCTTATCTGCTATTGCGGGCATACTTTTTACATATCTTATAAAGTGTATTTTGTAGGTGTGACCCCTATCTTTCCTCAGATGAAGCAGGCTTGGCAGCCTCCTCTGCAAAAACAGCGCCAACCATTACAAACATTAACAGAATCATAATTCCAAACAATATCCTTTTCATGATATTACCTCCTTTTGGTGGTTAATAATATTTAGCTAAATCCTGTTTTGATGATTTGTTTTTAAATACTTGTTTGAAGCTAAGTAATAGATGTGAAACTAAATATAATTCGTATTTTCAGCAATTTTGATTTTTGAGCAAGTGTTAAAAAGTTTTTTTTCTGGGCATGTTGTTAGGGGGGCTTTTTTAATGCCCAATGGGGGCTGCTTCTATCTCAAGGAAGGAATCAAGCTCCTTTTTTACCACAGGAGCTAAATCTGCCAGCGATACGAATCCTTCCAGTTTCCCATTGGTCTGAATTGGCAGACGCCGGATCTTCTTGTCAGCCATCAGCTTTGTGGCCTCAAAGATATCCCAGTCTGGTTTTCCTGTGATTATGTCTGTTTTCATAATCTCCTTTACCTGCACCTTGCGTGGATCCCGTCCGTCTGCAACAACAGAAAGTGTTATGTCGCGGTCAGTAAGGATCCCTTTAAGAATATTATTCTCTGTGATAAGTATGCATCCGATATTGTTGTCTTCCATCTTTTTTGCTGCATCCATCACATAAGCAGTTGGCGCACAGCAGACAAGGTCAGGTATCGTTTTCATAATCTCTTTTACTAACATGGCTTATACACCCCCTCTCTTCGCTGGACTAATCTCCCCCTAACACATGCCCGAGTTGGATGTCGCTGTTTGAATAGATATTTAATGGCTGGAATCGCAGATTCAATTATTAATACTATTTTATAACACAAAATCAGTTTTTTTTCAATACCATTCTTATATTTAGAAATATTCAGATTTCTTGACACTTTTGGCTAATTATGGTAGTTTTTGTAATATTTTTTGCATTTATTAACAGTCGTATAATTGTAACGACATATTTGTAAAATCCCTCCTAAGGAATAATTGGGGTCGAACCTAAATTATACATTTTACTCCTCTGCAGTGCTTGTGATTAGAGCTATCCCATGTTCTTATCATCTCTACCACGAACTGGTGTATTATAGCGGTCTAAATCGCTGTATTTCTTTAACAGCATCAAAGTCTTTATCAGCGCTGATTATTCCTTCAAGGTTGTAATTTATGACAATGGCACAGTGAATGGCGTAAAGCAACCCATCTATAACTCAGGCTTTTACCTATAAAATCAAGGGATAAGGCGGTTTTACCTGTCCGTGTATCTTCTTGACAAAAATAATCTTTTCTGTTAATATCTCAAGCTTCTTTATACGCCGTCGGCTCAATGCAAAATGAAAATTGCAAAATGCAAAATGAAAAATACAAATCCCCCTCCCCTTAGTCCCCTCCCGCAAGGGGAGGGGAGATCGGAGCGAGTCCCCACTCTCTTGAGGGGGAGGGGAAGATAGGGATGAAGGAGCATATGTTGACTTTTCAGGAATTGATAATGGCCCTGCATAGGTTCTGGTCTGCAAAGGGCTGCATCATGCATCAGGGATATGACATGGAGGTTGGCGCAGGGACTTTTAACCCAGCGACTTTTTTCAGGGTCTTGGGGCCAGAGCCGTGGAAGGCAGCCTATGTAGAGCCTTCAAGAAGGCCTACTGATGGAAGATACGGTGAAAATCCAAACAGGCTCCAGCATTATTACCAGTATCAGGTCATATTAAAACCAGCGCCAGATAATATTCAGGATATATATCTTGAGAGCCTGACATCATTCGGCATCAATCCACTTGAGCATGATATACGCTTTGTAGAGGATGACTGGGAGTCGCCCACATTAGGCGCATGGGGTCTTGGCTGGGAGGTGTGGCTTGACGGCATGGAGATTACGCAGTTTACATATTTTCAGGAGGTTGGGAGCATTGAGCTTCATCCCATCTCTGTGGAGATTACCTATGGCCTTGAGAGGATTGCCATGTATCTCCAGCAGGTGGAAAATATTTTTAACATTGAGTGGATTAAAGGTATAAAATATGGCGATGTGCATCATCAGGGCGAGGTGGAGTTTTCAAAGTATAATTTTGAGGCTGCTGATGTTGAAATGCTAAGAGCCGGCTTTGATATGTGCGAGAAGGAGTCTAAGGGATTAATAAAGAAGGGGCTTGTGCTTCCTGCTTATGATTTTTGCCTTAAGTGCTCCCATTTCTTTAATCTCCTTGATGCAAGAGGCGCAATAAGTGTGCAGGAGAGGACAGGGTATATTGCGAGGGTCAGGACTCTTGCAAGAAGATGCGCAGAGGGGTATCTGAAGGTTAGAGAGGAGATGGGGTATCCGTTGTTGGGGAAAACCAGCTAATAAATAAAAAATTAAATGTCAAATATTAAAAATAAGGAATTAATATTAAATAAAAACTCCTAAATTTTGATTTTTTATATTTAATCTTTAACTTTGGGGAAATAGATGCCTGCTGATATTATATTTGAGATAGGGACAGAGGAGATACCTGCAAGATTCATCCCTGATGCCTTGCAGAAGATGAAGGAGCAGATGGCCATTCTTTTGAAAAACGAGATGGTCTCCTTTCAGTCAGTGGAGGCTTACGGCACACCGAGGCGCCTTGCGCTTTATGTAAAGGGTGCGGCAGAAAAACAGGATGAGAAGATGGTTGAGGTCATCGGGCCTGCTAAGTCTGTTGCTTATGATAAGGATGGAAAGCCCACAAAGGCAGCGCTCGGCTTTGCAAAAGGGCAGGGTGTGGATGTATCAGCGCTTAAGATAAAGGCAGCAGATAAAGGGGAATATATCTGCGCTACAAGAAAAGATGGCGGCAAGGATACAGCAGAGATATTAAAGAAAATGCTGCCGCAGTTTATCATGGACATGGCCTTCCCAAAGTCAATGTACTGGGATGATAAGAAGATACGTTTTGCAAGGCCTATACGCTGGCTTATGGCAATATTCAATAACACGCCTGTTGAATTTACAATCGCAGATGTAAAGAGCAGTAATATGTCAAGGGGCCACAGATTTATGAGCCCCGGCGCCTTTATTGTAAATGGTATTGAGGACTACATCCATCAGCTTGAGGCGAATTATGTAATAGTCAATCAGGCAAAGAGAAGGGAGATGATAGTCTCCCAGATTAATCAGCTCGCCAAAGAAAAGAGCGGGCAGGTCATGTCCGATGATGAGCTGATAGATACAGTTGCCTTTCTCGTTGAATATCCTGCCGCACTCTGCGGTGATTTTGACAGGGAATATCTTAAACTCCCAAAAGAAATTTTAATAAATGCAATGAAGGAGCACCAGAAATATTTTTCTGTTGTTGATAAGGATGGCAATCTCCTGCCACATTTTATCTGCATTGCCAATACAAAGGCAAAGGACA
>JACPZJ010000113.1 GCA_016195585.1 Nitrospirota bacterium
AGGAGGTATTAGAAATGTCCAAGGCCAAATTTGAGCGTACGAAGCCGCATGTTAATGTAGGCACTATAGGTCATGTTGATCACGGTAAGACGACCTTGACAGCAGCGATAACCAAGGTACTGGCAGCGCGCAAGCTTGCCAGCTTTGTTGCCTATGATCAGATAGACAAAGCGCCTGAAGAGCGTGAGCGCGGCATAACCATAGCGACAGCGCATATAGAATACGAGACGGAGAACCGGCACTATGCGCATGTTGACTGTCCTGGGCATGCTGACTATGTCAAAAACATGATAACCGGGGCAGCGCAAATGGACGGTGCCATACTGGTTGTAAGCGCCTCAGACGGTCCCATGCCGCAGACGAGGGAGCACATCCTTCTTGCGAGGCAAGTAGGGGTGCCATACGTAGTAGTATTTATGAACAAGATAGACATGGTAGACGACAAAGAGCTCATAGACTTAGTTGAACTTGAAGTAAGAGAGCTATTAAGCAAATACGAATTTCCCGGAGACACCACACCCATAATAAAGGGGAGCGCTCTAAAGGCCTTGGAATGCGGATGCGGCAAGGATGCATGTCCGAACTGCGGGCCTATCTTAGAACTTATGAAAGGGATAGACAGCTACATACCTGTTCCTAAGAGGGAAAAAGACAAGCCATTCTTAATGCCCATAGAAGATGTATTCAGCATATCAGGCAGGGGTACAGTAGTGACAGGCAGGGTAGATAGAGGGGTTGTAAAAGTAGGGGAAGAAATGGAAATAGTAGGGATAAAGCCCACGCAAAAGACAGTAGCGACAGGGGTAGAAATGTTTAGGAAGCTGCTGGATCAGGGAGAAGCAGGCGACAACATAGGGGTTCTGCTGAGGGGGACAAAGAAAGAAGAAGTGGAGCGTGGTATGGTATTGGCCAAGCCTGGGAGCATAACGCCGCACACCAAATTTAAGGGGAGTGTATACATCTTAACCAAGGAAGAAGGAGGGAGACACACGCCCTTTTTCAATGGATACAGGCCGCAATTTTACTTTAGGACTACGGATGTTACCGGAGTTGCGAAGCTTCCTGAAGGGGTAGAGATGGTGATGCCCGGGGACAATATTAACTTGGCAGTGGAGCTGATAATGCCAATAGCGATGGAGCAGGGATTGAGATTTGCTATCAGGGAAGGCGGCAGGACAGTAGGGGCAGGTGTAGTAGCAGAGGTCATAGAGTAAAAAAGGAGTAAAAAAGTGAGCCAGAGAATAAGGATAAGATTAAGGGCATATGACCACAGGCTGCTGGATCAGTCTGTGACCGAGATTGTAGCAACTGCAAAGAGGACTTCTGCAAAGATTGTTGGTCCGGTGCCTTTACCAACAAAGATAAATAAGGTGACAGTTCTCCGTTCGCCTCATGTGGATAAGAAGTCGCGTGAGCAGTTTGAGATGAGGACTCATAAGAGGCTTATTGATATAATTGATCCGACACCGCAGACAGTAGATGCGTTAATGAAGCTTGATCTTGCAGCAGGCGTGGATGTTGAGATAAAGCTATAGTAGGGCAATTCATGAATTGCCTCTACAGCAGGGGATATTAAAATGGTTAACGGAATAATTGGTGAAAAACTCGGTATGACACAGGTATTTACCTCTGACGGAAGCGCTGTGCCTGTAACTGTTATAGAGGCCGGTCCCTGTGCAGTGGTGCAGGTAAAGACCAAGGAGAAGGACGGCTACAATGCTGTTCAGCTTTCATTTAAGGAAATCAAAAAGGCCAGGAGGGTGAACAAGCCAAGTGCAGGTCATTTTAAAAAGGCAAATCTCCCGCTGGCAAAGTATTTAAAGGAATTCAGGACAGATACGGCGGGCGCTGAGATCGGTCAGAAGGTGTTTGCTGACATATTTAAGAAGGGTGATATAGTGGATGTAACAGGCATTACCATAGGCAAGGGTTTTCAGGGCGTAATGAAGAGACATGGTTTCGCCGGCGGGCCTGCAACACATGGCTCAATGTTTCACCGTGCCCCGGGTTCTATTGGCAGCAGCTCCTATCCATCAAGGGTCTGGAAGAACAAGAAGCTTCCTGGTCATATGGGAAATGAGAAGAAGACCGTTCAGGGATTAGAGATAATAGATGTGAGGAAGGAAGATAATCTGATCCTTATAAAAGGCGCTGTGCCGGGGTGTAAAGGGAGACTTGTGGTATTGAACAAGTCTAAGAAGGGGTAAAGATACACTATATTTAAATTGTAAATTTTAAAATGAAACCTTTTTAACAGTGTTATGGAGCAAAGCGACTATATATGCCAGAGCTAAATGTTATAAATGTAAATAATGAAAAGGTCGGGACTGTTCAGCTTAATGAAAAGGTCTTTGGCCTTCCAGTTAAACAGGGTCTTGTCCATGAGATAGTGGTAATGCAGCTTGCCAATAAGAGGCAGGGGACTGCGGCTACAAAGAACAAGGCGCTTGTCAGAGGCGGCGGGAAAAAGCCATGGAAGCAGAAGAAGACCGGCCGTGCAAGGGCAGGTTCAATCAGGTCTCCGCTATGGGTTGGCGGCGGGACAACATTCGGCCCGATACCGAGGGACTATTCTTATAGAGAACCAAAAAAGAAGGTAAGGAGCGCCCTGCTTTCTGCACTCTCTGCAAAGGCAAAGGATGGCGAACTGATAGTGGTAAAAGACCTTGAGTTCAAAGAGCCTAAGACAAAGCTCATGGCTGCCCTTTTAGAGAAGCTTGGGCTTTCAGAGAGTATCCTGATTCTCTTAGATAAGAGGGATAAAAACATTGAGCTGGCATCAAGGAATATACCTCAGGTGAAGGTGCTTTCTTTAAAGGATATTAACACATATGATCTCTTAAAATATAAGAAGCTCCTGATGACAGAGAATGGGGTAAAGGCAATGCAGGAGGTATTGGCATCATGAGTGATATGCATAGCATCCTCCTCAAGCCCCTCTTTACTGAAAAGGGAATAAATCTAAAAGAGAAGGAAAATAAGGTTGTTCTTCAGGTTAAGTATGATGCAAATAAGAGCGAGATAAAGAAGGCAGTGGAGAATATATTTAAGGTAAAGGTGACAGATGTTAATACCCTGAGGGTATTAGGGAAGAAAAAGAGGCTCGGCAAGTTTACAGGAAAAAGACCAGACTGGAAAAAGGCAGTCGTTACCTTAAAGAAGGGCGAGAAACTGGATCTGGCAGAGGGTATGTAGGGAGCATTTAGGTTATGGGAATAAAAAGTTATAAACCGACATCACCGGCAATAAGGGCAAAGACAACAGCGACCTTTGAGGAGATAACAAAGACAAAACCTGAGAAGTCGCTCATTATTTCCCTGCCATCAAGCGGCGGCAGGAATAATATAGGCAAGATGACCCTACGCTATCATGGCGGCGGCCACAAGCGCCTGTACAGGATAATTGATTTCAGGAGGGATAAACTGAATATCCCTGCAAGGGTTGCTGCCATTGAATACGATCCAAACAGGTCAGCGAGGATTGCATTGCTGAACTATTCAGACGGTGAGAAGAGATATATACTTATGCCTGACGGCCTTAAGGTTAATGATACAGTTATTGCAGGCGACTCTGCGGATATAAAGCCCGGAAATGCCCTGCCATTAAAAAACATACCTGTTGGCACAATCATACATAATATAGAATTAAAAAGGGGAAGGGGCGGCCAGCTTGCAAGGAGCGCAGGCAGTGCGGCGCAGCTTATGGCAAAGGACGCCGGTTATACACACATAAGGCTCGGTTCAGGAGAGGTAAGGCTTGTTCATGCAGAGTGCTATGCCACAGTAGGTCAGGTTGGGAATTTGGAGCATGAGAATATATCCATCGGCAAGGCAGGAAGGTCGCGGTGGCTCGGTATAAGGCCTCATGTAAGGGGTGTTGCAAAGAACCCTGTAGACCATCCCCTCGGCGGCGGTGAGGGAAAGTCCTCAGGCGGAAGACATCCATGCTCACCATGGGGCATGCCTACAAAGGGATATAAGACAAGAAAGAATAAGTCAACAGATAAATTTATAGTAAAGAGAAAAAAATAGGTGGAGGATTAAAAGGTGCCAAGGTCAGTTAAAAAAGGTCCGTATATAGACCCGAAGCTTTCAAAAAAGATTGATACAATGAACCAGAGCGGTGATAAAAAGGTTGTCAAGACATGGTCAAGGAGGTCTACAATTATACCGGAGATGATAGGGCATACCTTTGCAGTGCATAACGGCAGGAAATTTATACCTGTTTATGTTACTGAGAATATGATTGGCCATAAGCTTGGGGAATTTTCTCCCACAAGGACATTTAAGGGGCATGGGGCGGCACATACAGAAAAGGCAACCGCATTAAAAAGGTAGGAAGATGGAAACAAGGGCAGTTTTAAGATATGTACGCGTAACACCGAGGAAGGCAAGACTGGTGATAGACCTGATCCGCGGCAGGCGGGTTGAAGAGGCAATGGCCATTCTGGCGCATATGCCGCGCTCTGCAGCGAGGGTTGTTAAAAAGCTTCTTCGTTCAGCAGTGGCGAATGCAGAGCAGAAGAACATGAATATGGACGAGTTAAAGGTTGCAGGCGCCTATGTTGATCAGGGCCCGACATTAAAGAGATTCAGGGCAAGGGCAATGGGAAGGGGTAATACGATCAAAAAGAGGTCAAGCCATATTACCTTAATTCTTTCAGAAGAAGAAAAGAAATAGGGAGGAAAAATTGGGACAGAAGGTTCATCCTGTTGGTTATAGGCTGGGTTATATAAAGGACTGGAATTCAAAATGGTTTGCAAAAAAGGATTTCACAAACCTTTTGCATGAGGATATTAAGGTCAGGAAGATCGTTAAGGAGAAGCTATATCATGCAGGCGTCTCAAAGATTGAGATAGAAAGGTCAGCAGACAGGGCAAGGATTAATATATATACAGCAAGACCGGGGATAATAATCGGAAGAAAGGGCGCTGAGGTAGATAAGTTAAAGAAGGAGCTTGAGGATTTAACAAAAAAACAGATATACATAAATATCAAGGAAGTAAAAAAATCCGAGCTTGATGCCCAGCTTGTGGCAGAGAATATTGCCATGCAGATTGAAAAGAGGGTTGCATACAGAAGGGCAATGAAGAAGAGCGTCCTTTCGTCCATGAGATTCGGCGCCCTCGGTATTAAGATCGCCTGTGCAGGCAGACTTGCAGGTTCTGAGATTGCAAGGAGGGAGTGGTACAGGGAAGGAAGGGTGCCGCTTCATACACTCAGGGCAGATATTGATTATGGATTTGCAGAGGCAAAGACAACTTATGGCAGGATTGGCATCAAGGTCTGGATATATAAAGGTGATGTTATCTCAGGCGAAGGCGAATCTGAAAAGAGGATGCAGGTAGGAAAGGCATAAGATGCTTAGTCCAAAGAAGGTTAAATTCAGAAAGATGATGAAGGGCCGTATGACCGGTAAGGCATACAGGGGCTCAAGGCTCAGCTTCGGCGAGTTCGGCTTAAAGGCAACTGAACCGGGCTGGATATCCAGCAGACAGATTGAGGCTGCGAGGATTGCAATGACGAGGCATGTGAAGAGGGGCGGCAAGATATGGATCAGGATCTTCCCTGACAAGCCGATAACCAAGAAGCCTGCAGAAACAAGAATGGGCAAGGGGAAGGGTTCCCCTGAATACTGGGTTGCGGTTATTAAACCGGGAAGGATGCTATACGAAATGGACGGCGTGACAGAAGAGACAGCAAAGGAGGCCTTCAGGCTTGCAGCGCATAAGGTTCCAATCGCCACCAAATTTATTAAAAGGTCAGGAGAGGTATTATGAAACCAAAGGAACTGAGAGACCTGACAATTGAGGAACTGGACAATAAGGAAAAGGAGCTGAGAAAGGAATTTTTCAATCTGAAGTTTCAGCTTGCTGCTGGCAGGGTTGAGAGCCCGGCAAGGTTTACTCAGGTGAGAAGGGATGTTGCAAGGGTTAAAACTGTCTTAAAGGAGAAAGAGGCTGCTTCTGCAAAGAAGTAATAAAGGACTAAACAATGAATACTGTTAAAAAGAGAAAAGAATATATTGGTGAAGTGGTTAGCAATAAGATGGACAAGACTGTTGTGGTGGCAATAAAGAGGCTGGCGCAGCATCCTGTATATAAGAAGGTTATAAAGAGGATGACAAAGCTGATGGCTGATGACAGGGAGAATAAGTGCAATATCGGCGATGTGGTTAAGGTGATCGAGACAAGGCCGTTGAGCAAAAGGAAGAGATGGAAGGTAATTGAAATAATAGAGCAGGCAAAAGAGACGGTATAGGCGGTGTATAAAGATGATCCAGATGCGAACAATGCTTGAGGTTGCAGACAATTCAGGCGCAAAAAAGGTTATGTGCATACATGTCTCCGGCGGGACAAGGAGACGGTATGCAAATATCGGCGATATCATTATGGTCAGCGTTAAGGAGGCCATTCCTGAGGGCACTGTCAAGAAGGGGCAGGTAGCAAGGGCAGTGGTCGTGCGCTCTAAGAAGGGCATGAAAAGGGATGACGGCTCCTATATAAAATTTGACAACAACGCCGCTGTCCTGATAAATCAGCAGGGCGAGCCTGTAGGTTCAAGGATATTCGGACCTGTTGCGAGGGAGTTAAGAAAGATGAATTTTATGAAGATAATATCCCTTGCACCCGAGGTATTGTAATGGAAGGCGCTTCTATGAAACTAAGGATTAAAAAAGGCGATAGGGTAAAGGTGATAGCAGGCAAGGAGCTCGGCAAGGAAGGCAGGGTCTTTGGCGTTCTTCCTGTAAAGGGCCGCATCATTGTGGAAAAGCTCAACCTTGTCAAGAGGCATACAAAACCAACACAGAAGCAGCAGCAGGGAGGCATTATTGAAAAGGAGTCGCCCATCCATATATCAAATGTAATGCTGCTCTGCCCCAAGTGCAATAAGACTACAAGGGTTGGCTATAAAATGCTGAAGGATGGCAATAAGATGCGCCAGTGTAAAAAATGCGGCGAGGTGATGGATTAAGACTATGGCGGCAAGACTAAAAGAAAAATATACAAAAGAGATAGCCCCTGCGCTAATGAAGGAGAATGCTTATAAAAATATAATGCAGGTGCCGAGGCTTGAGAAGATCGTATTGAATATTGGAATGGGAGAGGCCATTGCCAATATGAAGCTCCTTGATGCAGCAGTAAAGGAACTTGGGGTCGTAACCGGCCAGAGGCCTGTTATAACAAAGGCAAAGAAGTCCATTGCAGGTTTTAAGCTGAGAGAAGGGATGCCGATAGGGTGCAAGGTAACACTGCGCGGGGAGAGGATGTTTGAGTTTCTTGACAGATTTATAAGCTTTGCCCTCCCGAGGATAAGGGACTTTAAGGGCGTCTCTGGAAAGGGCTTTGATGGAAAGGGGAATTATACCTTGGGTATAAAGGAGCAGCTTATATTCCCTGAGATTAAATACGACGAGATTCAGGCAGTTCATGGCATGGATATTGTTATTGTAACAACAGCAAAGACAGATGAAGAGGGCAAGAAGCTGCTGAAGCTGCTTGGTATGCCCTTTAGAAACTGATTCCTGATTTGCATCAGGATAAAACTTGAGAGGATTTGTGAAGTGGCAAAGAAATGTTTAATTGCAAAGGCTAAGAGAAAGCCGAAATTCAGTGTGAGAAAATATAACCGCTGCCCAATATGCGGCAGGTCAAGGGCGTATCTCAGGAAGTTTGATATGTGCAGGATATGTTTCAGGAATCTTGCATTAAAGGGAGATATACCCGGCGTAACAAAATCAAGTTGGTAGGAAATTTTGGAGAATTAGGTTATGGTAATGACAGATCCAATAGCTGATATGCTGACAAGGATAAGAAATGCCAGCAAGGTGAAGTTTGATAAGGTAGATATCCCTTCATCCAGAATAAAAGGCGAGATCGTAAAGATCTTAAAGGAAGAGGGATTCATTAAGAACTATAAATTCCTGAAGGACAAAAGGCAGGGTCTTATAAGGGTATACCTGAAATATACGCAGGATGAAAAGCAGATTTTAACAGGCATAAAGAGGGTAAGCACACCGGGCCGCAGGGTCTATAGCGGTGTTGATGAGATACCTCATATTAAAGGCGGCCTTGGGGTTGCAATCCTCTCCACGCCAAAGGGTATCTTAACAGATAAAGAGGCAAGACGGTCAAAGATCGGCGGAGAGATACTCTGCTATGTATGGTAATTAAGGGGTAGATTATGTCAAGGGTAGGGAGAAAGCCTATACCTATTCCATCAGGGATAGATGTTAAGGTAGATAAAAACAGTGTGTCAATAAAAGGGCCGAAGGGGCAGTTGAAGCAGGATTTTCACCCAAGAATCGGCATTAATGTAGATGCGGGTAATATCCTTGTTTCAAGGTCATCGGACGATAAACTGGACCGCTCCCTTCATGGCCTTACGAGGAGCATAATCTCCAACATGATAACTGGTTACGAGGAGCATAATCTCCAACATGATAACTGGTGTGACAAAGGGGTATGAGAAGGCCCTTGAGATCAGCGGCGTTGGTTACAGGGCGCAGGTTCAGGGCAAGTCTCTTATGTTAACACTTGGGTTCTCTCACCCTGTAGAATTTAAACTGCCTGAGGGGATAGATGCAGCGGTTGACAAACAGACAAATATTACAATAAAAGGGATAGATAAATATTTGGTTGGCCAGGTAGCAGCAAATATACGCAGCCTTAAGCCGCCTGAACCTTATAAGGGCAAAGGGATAAAATATTCTAACGAGGTTGTAAGGCGTAAGGAAGGCAAGGCCGGCAAAGGCAAGTAAGAGAGGGTAGGAAATTGTTAACAGCAGGAAAAAGGGTTTTAGCAAGAAAGAGAAGGCATGCAAGGATCAGGAGAAAGGTCTATGGCACAGAGGAGAGGCCAAGGCTCTGCGTGTCAAAGTCTTTAAGCAACATGTATGCACAGTTAATTGATGACGAAAAAGGGATTACCCTCACAAGCGCATCAACAGTTGATAAGGATCTGAAGGGAAAGATAAAGAATGGCGGCAACCTTGAGGCTGCAAAGATAGTTGGCGGCCTGATTGCTGAAAGGGCGCTGGGTAAGAATATCAAGAAGGTAGTCTTTGACAGGGGCGGATATATATACCACGGAAGGATCAAGGCCCTTGCAGACGCAGCGAGGGAAAAAGGGCTGCAATTTTAGGAGGAGGATTTGGAAAAGATTAATCCAGAGGAGTTAAGCTTAAAGGATAAGGTTATCTTTATAAACAGGGTGGCAAAGGTTGTAAAAGGCGGAAGGAGATTCAGCTTCAGCGCCTTAGTAGTGGTTGGTGATGGTCAGGGGCATGTTGGAACCGGCAAGGGTAATGCCATTGAGGTGCCAGAGGCAATCAGGAAGGCAATGGAGAATGCCAAGAAGAATATTATAAAGGTGCCATTAAAGGGTACGACTATTCCATTTGAGGTTACAGGGCATTTTGGCGCTGCGGATGTTTTATTAAAACCTGCGTCAGAAGGAACAGGGGTTATTGCAGGCGGGCCTGTGAGGGCTATAATGGAGATGGCTGGCATACATAACATATTGAGCAAGTCCATGGGAGCTAACAATCCTAATAATGTTGTGAGGGCAACATTAGACGGCCTGATGAGATTAAGAAAAGAAGAAGAGATCGCAAGACTGAGACGCACATCAAGGGAAGAGGTTAAGACTGTTTAAGTTATAGGGATAATATATGGCAAAGGAACTGGTAATTACACTTAAAAGAAGCATAATAGGCAAGATAGGAAAACACAAAGAGGTTGTTAAAGGACTCGGTCTTAAAAGGCCGAATGAGACAGTAATCCGCAAGGATACCCCTGAGATAAGGGGGATGATAAATAAGGTGGCATATTTATTGGATGTAGAGGAAAAGGGATAGGACATTTGTATGGGCACGGCATGCCGTTCCCATACAACAGGGATTGGGGATTATATTATAATGAGACTGAATGAATTATCACCTACAAGGGGTGCAAAAAAGAAGGAAAAAAGGATTGGCAGAGGCCCAGGCTCGGGACACGGGAAGACTGCCACCAAGGGACATAAGGGCCAGAGCGCCCGTTCGGGCGGCACCAAGGGTGCAGGTTTTGAAGGCGGACAGATGCCCTTTCAGAGGCGGCTGCCAAAGAGGGGATTTACCAATGTCTTTAGAAAGAGATATGCAGTTGTGAATTTAAAGGATTTGGCCATTTTTACTGGCAGCGAGATGATTACCTCTGCGCTGCTTTTGGAAAAGGGAGTAATAAGAAAATTAGAGGATGGTTTAAAGATATTAGGGGAAGGAGATTTAAAGGGGCCCATAACAATTAAGGCAAACAAGTTCAGCAGCAGCGCCTTAAAGAAGATTGAGGCTATTGGCGGCAAGGCTGAGGTAATCTAATTGTTTGAGAGGTTAATATCCACTTTTAAGAATGTCTTTAAGATCCCTGAATTAAGGGACAGGGTATTATTTACCCTTGCAATGCTCTTTGTATATCGAATCGGCGCGCATATACCGACACCGGGCATAAATAATGAGGCCTTAAATCGTTTTCTCACTGAAAAGGGCGGGGCTCTCATGGGCTTCTTTGATATGTTCTCCGGCGGCGCCCTTTCAAAGCTGACCATATTTGCCCTTGGCATAATGCCGTATATAAGTGCATCAATCATACTCCAGCTTCTTACTGTTGCATGGCCGCATCTGGCTGCACTTGCAAAGGAGGGTGAGCAGGGAAGAAAAAAGATAGTTCAGTATACAAGATATGGCACGATACTTATAAGTGTTATTCAGGCGATGGGTATATCTATCGGCCTTGAGGGGATGGGTGAGGGGGTATTTGTCCATAATCCCGGCTGGTCATTCAGGATTATGACTATTATAACCCTGACTGCAGGCACATCCTTTATTATGTGGCTCGGAGAGCAGATTACTGAAAGAGGAATTGGGAATGGCATATCCCTCATAATCTTTGCAGGTATTGTTGCCCAGCTTCCAAAAGCAGTAATACAGACAGTCAAGCTCTTTCAGGCAGGAGAGCTAAAGATGCCTGTTATTGTGATTCTTATTAGTATGATGG
>JACPZJ010000091.1 GCA_016195585.1 Nitrospirota bacterium
CGGCACAAACAATAAAGTTCCAATTACCCACCCTGCCACGCTCCTGTTCTTTCTTTTTGCCACTATTCCGGCTACAACTGCCAGAACAATAAAAATCCCCAAGATTGTTATTGCTATAAGCATAATAATCCCCCCTTATATCTTGCATACAGGTTTTTAACTATCCCTTTCTTATGCATAAGCATGCAGCCCTGGCAATATAAAACTCACACCCCAGTAAAGGAATACTATTGCAAGAAAACCTATTATGGCAAATACGGCTGTCCGAACCCCGCGCCAGCCGTGCGTAACCCTCGCATGAAGGTAGCCTGCATATATCAGCCATACAATGGCAGACCATGTCTCCTTCGGATCCCAGCTCCAGTATGTGCCCCATGCATAGTTTGCCCAAACAGCGCCTGTAATAATGCCGATTGTAAGAAATGGGAAGCCCCAGGCAATGGATTTGTAATTCAGGTTATCTAAGATATTTAAATCAGGAAACCTTACAAAGAAATTTTTTAAGCCGCTGTCTCCGCCCTTTTTTTCAACCCAGTTTTTTATAAGATACATTATGCTTATGCCAAAGGATATGGCAAAGCCGGCATAACCTAAGAATGTGGTAATGACATGAATCTCAAGCCAGATGCTCTGCAAGGCAGGATTTAATGGGTCAATTGCCTGATAACGGTATGGCAGCAGCCATACAATGGTAAGTATGGAAAGGAATACGAGGCTCATTACAAAGGCGCCTATAATCCTGAGCTTGTATCTGAACTCCATAAAAAGGTAGCCAAGCACAGTCGCCCATGTAAAGAGGAGCATGGATTCATAGAGATTTGCAAATGGCGCATGTCCTGATTCATACGCCCTGTATCCGAGCGCCAGTGTATTTGCTATAAAGCCGAGTATTGCAGTTACTGTGCCGAGCTGGCCGAGGGTTTCATTCTTATAAAAAAGGCCGTAAAGCATATAAAATGCAAACGTTGCCAGATACAGCCAAAATGCAACATCTACCCAGAAAAAGGAATTTATCATCTACAACCTCCTCCTATTTCCCAATCCTGTTAAGCTCATCAATTAGATTGGAAAAATCCTTATCAAAGTTAATCTTATCCTTATTGGCGTTTCCTCCAACATAAATATCAACCTTATCCTTTTTATCTACAATCTTTATCCATATCCTCTTATGAATAACAAAGAAAGAGAGGAAGAGGCCGACTGTTAGAAGTGTAGAGCCGACCCAGACTACATTAACACCCGGGTCATTTGCAATACTCAACCCTGTCCACTGGGGCGCCTTGTATCCGCCTATTTCAATAAAATATTTTGTGCTCTTGTCAATAAAGGCCTCAGGATATTTTGCAAAGAGCCATGGGCTTGACTTCAGCACACCCTTTTCATATATCTCTATCTGTATTGCAGGATTGTTGTGTTCCATAGATTTTGAAAATATCTGCTTGCTTTCTGTATCATAATAAAAGTCTGCTGCAAACCCTATTACCTTGATCTTTATGTCTGTCTTTGGAACAGGGGTCTCAACCCCAAAATCTGCTATGACCTCTGCAACCAGACCCTTTGTCTTTTTATCTGTCAAAAAGAATCTTGCCTTCTCCACCCTGTCCCATGCCTGTCCATAACTGCTTTGATAGAACCAGATGCCTTTATATTTCAAAGGGTCGTTGACCTCAATGGTCTTTTTCATGACCTCTTTGCCATTTTCAAGCACTGTCAGGGCGCTGAAAAAATGCTTTATTTTATAATCATCGTAATATTCTATCCAGAACTTATCAACCCTCAAGTCAAAGCCGCCCTGCTGGAAATGCTTTGTCTCACCTTCAAGTATTGTGGCAAAACCCTTAAAGCCAAAGAAGCTGCCAATGATTGCGCCCAGAAAGATAATAAGCAGCCCGACATGGGTAATATCAGAGCCGATGCGGCCAATGCCGCCCTTGCGGGCAAAGATGGAGATGCCTGAGCCCTTCTCCTCTATCAAGACATTGTATCTCTTTTTCTTAAGCAGAGTAGAGATTGCATCCTTCATATGCTGTATACTGACATTATGATTTAATCTTACACTGTTCTTCTGCCTCAGGATTGCATCCTCTGCCATGACTACGGTCTTATCTTTGATGAGCCTCCATTTTGGCGGCAGCCTCCTGAAAAAGCAGACTGAGAGATTTACGCTCAGGAGAATGATCATTAGGGTAAAATACCATGCATGAAAAATATCTGTAAGCCCTAATGCCCTGATAATCCCATACCACTTCTCCCCATACTGTGCGATATACATTGCTGGTTCGCGGTTCTGCTCAACCACAGTGCCGAATATGGAAAGTATTGCCAAGATTATAAAGGTGAAGATGGCGAGCTTTGGGGAGCTGAAGGTCTCAACAAATTTATCCTCTATGCGGTCCCATAGGCCTGCCTCCTTTTGCCTTGGCGCTGCCGCAGCCGCTCCCTCTACCTTTTTCTCATCCATTAAAAGCTTTCCTTTCTATCCTGTCTAAACAGCAGGGGCGGGGTAACCCCGCCCCTGCATTGAATCTTAATTATAAAAATTATAACATATAATTTTTGTCTATATCAATTATTTTCAGGTAGGCTTAATATTAAGCCCCTACATTTAATCCTGTGGTTTTTTTGCCCCTGCATAGTCTGCAAGGGTTACATTTGTTTTATATGCCCTGTCCTGTACATAGCTTAATGTCTTAATAAAATAATCAGGCTCTATCTTCCCCGGCATCATTGCTATCAAGGTTCCATCACCTTCTAAAAACCATGTTGTTGGCACCTCTTTTACGCTATAATGTACTGCCAATTCTTTATACCCCATCTTCCTGCCTTTATAATGCGCCTCACCCGAAAGCTCCGCATCAACCCTTATGGGGATAAACCCCTTTTCTATCAGCCCCCGCACCTCTTTATTGCCAAAGGTCTCCTCGTCCATCTTCTTGCACCAGTCGCACCAGTGGGTGACAAAATTAAGGAGTATCTGTTTATTCTCCCTCTTTGCCTTCTCCATCCCCTCGTTATAACCCAGCCATCTTATATTACCCTTCTTGCCAAAGCCTGTCCCTTTTACCCCGAACATATAGCCTGCGCCAATGCCGATTATTATAATTGCAATCAGAATTATTAATTTACTTTTCATGATTTCACCATCGTTTGTAAAATGGCGAACACAAGGTTCGCCCCTACATTATTTGAATTGCTCAAGAAATTTTTTTGACTCTTTGCCAACCGGTGATGCAGGATCCATTGCAGCCGCCCTCTGCCATGCCTCCCTCGCCTTGTCCTTATTTCCATTTGATACATATGCAAAACCGAGGCTCAGCCATATACGCTGATACATAGGATCAACCTTTGACCCCTTTTCAAGCTCTTTTACGGCCTCATCCTTTTTACCGACATATAGATATGCAAGGCCGAGGTCATTTATGGTATCTATATCCTTTGGATTTAATGCAACGGCCTTCTTGTATTCAGCAATAGCCTCATCAAACCTGCTGTTTTCAAAATACAGGTCGCCGAGCCGGGCCATTGCCTCTGCATCCTTTGGGTTTGCGGCTATGCGCCTCTTAAAATCCTTTATTGCATCTTCAGGCGCTGGCATATGGCCTCCGGAAGCAGCCACTACATCCTCAGCCTTTATCTCTTTTTTATTTTTAGCTATGCCAAAAAAGTATCCAAAACCTAAACCCGCTGCAAGAATGACAACTAATATGGCTGCCTTTTTACCCATCTAAAATTATCCCCACACTGTTTTGTATTGTATTTATGGCCTGTAGAATTCCTTGTCTATTGCAGCACGGATCTCCGGTATTGTCTTTCCAGCCTTGTGTAGCTCGCCTGCCCGCAATGCTTCATTTATACATATATCGCAATTTGCGCCATGGTCATCCACATAGCAGGTCAAAAGGCTCTTATGGCCAAAATTCGGCTTACAATAACAATAGCAAAAGAGGCTGTCAAGCACATCGGGTATCTCCTGAGCCACTTTATATGCATTTGATGTCTTGCCAAAAAACAGCACCGGCGAGAGGGTCGGGCGAGTCTCCCCCCCGCGTTCTACCTTCCCAGCTGTCTGCTTTGATGCTGATGTCCTGTTCCACTTTCCATAGAGGAAACCTCCTCCCACAGCCAATATCAGAACCACTGCCAATATAATATAAAAAGTGTTATTGGATTTTTTATCCTCTTCCTGCCTGCCTGTTTGGCTGGCTGGTTTTTCTTTTCTGGACATCAATAATTCCCCCTTATCTGCGCCATTCCCGCCACTGCCTCCGTAGAAATAACGATTAACATAAATATTTGCACACTATTTATCAACTATCAGCGAATGCGATGACCTGCAGTTAAGCGTCCCTAATATCGGAAGCTTGTAAGCAAAGGACGGCAGTGTAAGCATACCCAACAGCACAACTATAACTATAAGACTTACCGCTGCCCTTAAATATGGAAGCCCCAGCGGCCTGTCCTTCATCGGATCTATCAGCCTGTGGATCCTCTCGGTCTGTGAATCTGCCCTCCATATTGCTGTAGGATTTAATATCAGATCATTTTTTAATTTTAGCAGCTTCATCATCGCGCTTGCAAGTTCCAGCGGCCTTCTTGACGCAGCAATTGCCGCATCATCAGCAGCCTTCTCCTTTGAGGAGATAAAGAGCTCTTTTAAAAATCTGCTTAGCGGGATAAAGAAAAAGGTATCGCAGATAAATGCAACCATCAGGAGCCTCAGGGGGTCATACTTTCTTACATGATGCGACTCATGAAGTATTACAGCCTTCAACTCCTCCCTCTTTAATCGTTTGCATAATGTCCCTGACAGATATATCTTTGGCTGTAAAAAGCCAACGGTAAAGGCATTATGCAGCCTATTATCTTCAAATATAATGATCCTTTTAAAAATATCCTTATCTGGCGTCAGCTTCTTTATCTTGCTATAGCCTCTTACCCCGGCCTTCTGCCACTCAAGCCTCTCTGATAGCTTCATACTGCCATTGATGCTGAGCATCAACCTTGAAACAGCATTTATCAGGCCGATTAAAAGGACGGCTATCCCAATCCATGGGAGGACGGAATGTATCATGGCAAGAATGATAAGGCACCTCGTAATAAGATCAGGGCAGCAGCTTAATGTATTTTTAACTGTAATTGTCGGCTCAATAACATGAGTTATGGCATAAAGAAAACTGACGCTGCCTATTGCTGCAATGGAGAATAAAACGCCAATTATTATCCATGTCCTTTTTATTTGATTAGTCATTCCTATCTGCCCCTCTTTCTCAGCTCACCTTTCTTTTCTTCAATAAGATTTGATAGATATTCCATCTGCTCGGGCTCCATCTCTGCGATGATGTCTATAAAAGAGGTAAACGCCGTCTGCGGATAGTTGCCGAGGACGCCCATTAGCACCTCCCGCGAGACAGACATTTCAAATGCCTCTTTTGTGCAGGCAGGTTTATAAAGATAGGTATTTTTAACAGGTAGCTTTGATAGAAGGCCCTTATTTGCCAGCCTTCCCATTACAGTCATTACAGTTGTATAGGCGATTTTTCTTTTCTTTCTTAATTCAGTAAAGACATCCCTCACAATGGCCTCTTCCCTTTTCCAGAGCACCTCCATGATATCCTGCTCCAAATCGCCGAGAACCTGATTAAGGCCGTTTTTGTGCGGCTTAAAACTTGTTGCCACAAACTCCTGCATTCAAACCTCCAAAACTGAACATAAACAGTATATACTACAGCATGTAGTATGTCAAGCGATTTTGTTTTTTAAAGAAACTTCTTATTGACCACATAAAACAATGGGTATAAAAGTGGCCCGTCGTTTAAGATTGCAAAGGGAATAGTAAATCAGCCACCCTACCCAATTCTTTATTGACCACACAATTTTAATAATATACAATTGGGCAATGTTTGACAATGAGGCAGATACTAAAATGTACTTTGTAGGTGCGGCCCTATTGCTCCTTCTTCCAGTTGCCAAATTTCTTACTTGCATTACCATAAACAAAAACGCTTTCATTGAATTTTTTTGTCTGTGGGATTTTGTCAAACAATAAATCCATCATTCTTGGTTTGAGCATATTGAATCTTATTTGCCGGTAATGAATTGGACTGTCATTTCGCATTTCTAATTCTGCAAGATTATTGCCCTTGTATTTAAAAATAACTTTTTGCTCTGGTGTCTGTGATTTAGTAATTGCTTTTGAATTTGTAACTTCAACTGCATCTGCAAAAACATTTACAACATCTTTGTTTAAGAAAATATGATAAATGTTATTGTGACGAACAGTTAAATAATTTACCTCGCCACCGTTGAACATTGCCTTGTTTATGAAGCTTCTCACTCTGCGTTTCTCTTGCAACAATTCAGCAAGTTTTCTCATTGGAATACGACATTTTTCTTTCGCCTCAATTTTATTTTTTTGGTAGTCATTGAAATCTTTTGGGAATGCTTCAATGCACTCAACTAATAATTGCCCAATTCCATTCATCGTTTGGAAGAAATCATCTTCGCGAAAACGATTTATTCCATAAAGAAATAACTGCCACTTTTTTGCGCCGCTTTTCACCGAATGAGCATCGCCAGAAGGGTCAATTACATCTTTCTTTGCAACAATATCATTTTGATAGTCGCTGTCCAGCCCAATAAGAAGAGCAAACTCAAAAGCATCATCGTGTCCTTGCTGCCTTACTTTTCTTGCATCTTCACTTGATAGTCCTCTTTTCGCCATTATGGTAAATTATAAATTAAAAGTTCATGTGATTTTTTTACATAGTGCCCATCATTATTTTTCATTCTGTTTTCACCAATTCTTGTGTCACCTTGACTTAATGTATATTGCCAAGACGGTGTCTTAAATG
>JACPZJ010000050.1 GCA_016195585.1 Nitrospirota bacterium
CAGGTTCTTGTGCTTTATGATTTGCTCGGCCTGTTTAATAGATTTGTCCCAAAATTTGTAAAGAGGTATGCCAATCTCAAGGCGGATGCTATTGATGCAGTAAAGAGATACAAAGAGGATGTGGAGAAGGGCAGATTCCCATCAGAGGAGCAGAGTTTTAAGTGAATCTCACTACCCCTCACCCTTAATTCCTCCCCCTCGAGAGGGGGAGGAATTAAGGGTGAGGGGGTATTAATAGGGGAGGGTGAGGGAGAGCAGTGTAAAGGCAATAAAATAAAATGATGGTTGTGAAGCAGGAGAGGAAGGCCGCTAAGAAATGGGCTTTTGTAAGGTCAGTGAGATTAATAGAAAAGGTCAAGGCCACTGTTGCCCGCTACAATATGTTCAAAAAGGGCGATAGCGTACTTGTTGCTGTATCTGGCGGGCCTGATTCTGTGTGTCTGCTTGAAGTTCTAAGTTGTCTGAAAGAGGACTACAGGCTCTCGCTCCATGTTGCCCATCTTAATCATAGGTTCAGAAAAGAGGCTAAGAAAGAGGCAGAGTTTGTAAGGCTATTAGCAGAAAAGAAGGGGATAACGGCTGCGATTGAGGCCATAGATGTTAAGGCATATTGCAGGGAGAGGGGGCTGTCGCTGCAGGAAGGGGCGAGAGATGTCCGCTACAATTTTCTTAACAGGGTTGCAGATGCAGTGGGTGCAGCAAAGATTGCAACAGGCCATACAGCAGATGATCAGGCAGAGACATTCTTAATGAGGCTCTTGCGCGGCGCAGGGGCTGCGGGGCTCTCCGGCATCCCGCCTGTAAGAGAGAGGATTATCAGGCCATTGATTGATGTTACAAAGAAAGAGGCAATTAGTTTTTTAAAAGAGAAGAATATTAAATATGTAAAGGATCCGTCTAATGTTAAGCCCAAATATCTGAGAAATAAGATAAGGCTTGAGCTTATACCATTATTAAAGAAATATAATCCAAATATTATTGATACCCTCCACAGGGAGGCAGAGTTATTAAGAGAGGATGAGTGCCTTCTTGATGAGATTACTGAGACTTGCTTTAAAGGAATAGTAACTGACCAGAAGAAGGATAGTATTACCTTAGATTATTCTAAGTTCAACGGGCTTCTTCCTGCCCTTAAAAAGAGGATATTAAGAAGGGCTGTGGTGGAATTAACAGGCGGCCTGAGGAGGATCTCCTATCATCATATTGTTTCTGGTATAGATGTGATTGATAGGACTGGCAAGGGGATAGACCTGCCGCATAATATAAGGATAGAAAGGGATTATAATTATCTTAAAGTCTTTGCAGTGAAGGAAGGGGTTGAGGCAGTTAAGGATACTGTGGGGCTTAAAGTACCCGGCATAACCGATGTCCCTGATTTTAATATAAGGATTGAGACAATTATTAGAGACAGGCAGGTGGAAGTGGGAAAGGCTGATAAAAATACGGCCGCTTTTGATTATGATAAGATAGCCCTCCCCTTATTTATCAGGAGGAGGAGGGAGGGTGATTATTTTTATCCTGCAGGTATGAAGGGAAGGAAGAAGTTAAAGGAATTCTTTATTGACAAAAAGATACCGAGGGAAGAGAGAAAAAAACGATCTGCTGATGATAGGGGTGTTGAAGGGCGCCTATAACTTTTTTTCTGACCTGACAAGGGCGATAATGCTTCCTGTAAGGATAGATTTTATAATTGCCACAAGCTATGGGATGGCTGTGCAGACCTCCGGCATTGTGAGGATAATCTCTGACCTTACAGAGGATATTGCAGGGCAGGATGTATTATTAGTGGATGATATAATAGATTCAGGTATTACAACGGATTTCTTAAAGAAACATGTGCTTCAGAAAAGGCCGGGCAGCCTTAAGACCTGTGTCCTTTTAGATAAAAAGGAGCGGAGAAAGGTGGAGATTGAGGCGGATTATATGGGGTTTAGTATCCCCAATAAGTATGTGGTTGGCTATGGCCTTGATTACAAAAATAAATATAGAAACCTGCCTTATATTGCAGTTCTGGATGTAAACGCAGAATCATAAACTCCTGTTGAAAAATCTGTTATTGTTTGATATAATTTTATGATATACTTTTATTTAGGAGGAATTAGCAGATGGGTTATAAGAATATTGCCCTGTGGCTTGCTATCGGTTTGATTATGGTGCTTGTATTTACCCATTTCAGTACTGTAAAGCCGCAGGAGGAGGAGTTAATCTTCAGCGATTTTCTGAAGAAGGCTGAGGCAGGAGAGGTCGCTGAGGTATTAATAAAAGAGAATTATATTGCAGGAAAACTAAAGGATAATACAAAGTTCCGCACCTATACGGCTGATTATCCTGACCTGATAAAGGGCCTTAAGGATAAGGATGTAAAGATAACTGTGCGGCCGCCGGATGATAACAAGTGGTACGCCTTTTTGCTGAACTGGGGGCCGATGCTTATCTTATTGGGTATCTGGATATTCTTTATGCAGATTACCTTTGCAGATGTGGCAGGTGTTGATGAGGCAAAGGATGAGGTTGTAGAGCTTGTTGATTTCTTAAAAGACCCCCAGAAGTTCCAGAAGCTTGGAGGCAGGATACCAAAGGGTGTGCTGGTAGTGGGGCCTCCCGGTACAGGCAAGACCCTCCTTGCGAGGGCAATTGCAGGCGAGGCTGATGTGCCCTTCTTTAATATAAGCGGTTCGGACTTTGTTGAGATGTTTGTTGGTGTTGGCGCATCCCGTGTGAGAGACCTCTTTGAACAGGGCAAGAAGAATGCGCCATGCATTATCTTTATTGACGAGATAGATGCTGTTGGAAGGCACAGGGGCGCAGGCCTCGGCGGCGGCCATGACGAGAGGGAGCAGACGCTGAATCAGCTCCTTGTTGAAATGGACGGCTTTGATACCAATGAAGGTGTGATCCTGATTGCCGCAACCAACAGGCCTGATGTGCTTGACCCTGCTCTATTGCGGCCGGGGAGATTTGACAGGCAGATTATTGTCTCAAGGCCTGATATAAAGGGAAGGCTCGGTATATTGCAGGTGCATACAAAAAAGGTGACGCTTTCAAAGGATGTAAACTTAGAGGTTATTGCGAGAGGGACGCCCGGCTTTACAGGCGCTGATCTGTCAAATCTCGTCAATGAGGCCGCGCTCCTTGGAGCAAGGCGCTCAAAGAAGGAGGTTGACGCAAAGGACTTTGAGGATGCAAAGGACAAGGTCTTAATGGGAGTTGAAAGAAGGAGCATGTTCATAAACGAGGAGGAGAAAAAGAATACTGCCTTTCATGAAGCAGGACATGCCCTTGTGGCAAAGCTCATCCCCGGGACAGATCCAATACATAAGGTGACAATAATCCCCCGCGGCAGGGCGCTTGGCCTCACACAGCAGCTCCCGATAGATGACAGATATACCTATCCATCTGAGTATCTGCACAATACCATTGCCATACTCCTCGGCGGCAGGGCAGCAGAGGAGCTTGTGCTTAAACACATGACAACAGGCGCAGGGAATGATATCGAACGGGCAACAGGGCTTGCAAGAAAGATGGTGTGCGAATGGGGTATGAGCGAGAAACTCGGCCCGCTTACATTTGGCAAGAAGGATGAGGAAATATTCCTCGGGAGGGATATTGTAAAGCACCGCGATTACAGCGAGAGCACGGCCATTGAGATAGATAATGAGATAAAGACCATGGTGATGAAGAATTATGAAAGGGCCAGGAATCTGCTGAAGAAGAACCTTAAGTCATTAAAGGGCATTGCCGCTGCCCTCCTTGAGAAGGAGACACTGGACGGTAATGAGATAGAAGCTATTATTCAGAACGCAGGAATATCACCAGCATAAGATGCCATTCTTTTGCACTTAAAAGGGGCGATTATAAAATCGCCCTTTTTATTTCTGACCAAATATTTCCCCCTCTTTTCACGTATTATAAAAAAATAATAGAATTTAGCTAAAAATACTGCTAAACTTATTCACACTTATCTGAAGGTTTTATAGACAGGTATGGTATAATTATGAAAAGCAATTACAGGATAAGGTGCGGGAAATATCTCCTTAATCTGAAAAAAAGACCTTATATAATGGGTATACTCAATGTTACCCCTGACTCATTTTCAGATGGCGGCCTTTATTTAAATATAGAAAAAGCAGTGGAACATGCAAGGAGGATGGCTGCAGAGGGCGCAGATATAATAGATATTGGCGGGGAGTCATCAAGGCCGGGCGCAGGGTCTGTTTCACTAAATGAGGAATTAAAAAGGGTAATACCTGTTATTGAGGCATTATCAAGAAAGATAGATGTTCCTATCTCCATTGATACATATAAGGCAGAGGCGGCAAGGCAGTCGCTAAATGCAGGCGCATCTATAATCAATGATATCAGCGGTCTGAGGTTTGACCCCATGATGGTGAAGGTGGCTGCAGAGGCCAATGCCCCTGTTATCATAATGCACATGAAAGGGATACCGAGGGATATGCAGAAGAGGCCGTTATATAAGGATGTGGTGAAGGAGATAATAAGTTTTTTTAAAGAACGAATCTCTTATGCCATTAAAAATGGGATAAAGAAAAATAAGATTATTATTGATCCCGGTATTGGGTTTGGAAAGACGGTAAGGCACAACTTAGAGATAATAAAGAGACTGGGTGAATTTAGGAGTCTGGGGGTTCCAATACTCCTCGGCCCTTCAAGGAAGTCCTTTATCGGCAGGATACTTGATGCCGCTCCTGAGAAAAGGATGGAGGGTACTGCGGCGGTTGTTGCCATTGGCATAGCAAATGGCGCAAATATCGTGAGGGTGCATGATGTTAAGGCAATGGCGGATGTGGCAAAGGCCACTGATGCAATAATGAGAGGGTAATCTGTGGATAGCTTTTTTGATGTAATAAAGACCATTAGAATATGGGATATTATTGATATTCTTATTGTTGCCTTTGTCATTTACAGGATATTCCTGATTATAAAGGGGACAAGGGCGCTGCAAATGCTTGTCGGACTTGCCGTCCTTCTTGCGGCCTTTATTGCGTCCAGATGGCTTGAGCTTTATACAATAGACTGGATAGTGCAGAGCTTCTGGTCGCAGATAGTGATTGCATTGATAATACTCTTTCAGCCTGAGATAAGGAGGGCGCTTGCACAGATGGGCCAGAATCCCTTTCTACGCACACTCTCTCCTATTGAAGAGACAAGATTTATTGAGGAGATTATAAGGTCTGCTGTTTCTCTGGCGAATAAGAAGATAGGCGCCATTATTGTTCTGGAGCGTGAGACAGAATTAAAGGACCTGATTGAGATGGGCACTCCTCTGGATGCAAGGATTTCAAAAGAGATACTGACGAGTATCTTCTTGCCCTATTCACCGATTCACGATGGCGCTGTTATAATCAAAGAGGGGCGGATTGCAGCAGCAGGATGTTTCCTGCCCCTTACCATGAGCGCTGCAGTAAGCAAGGCCATCGGCACAAGGCACAGGGCAGCTATCGGCATAACAGAGGAGACAGATGCAGTGGTAATAGCTATCTCTGAGGAGACAGGGACTATATCTGTGGCAATGGAAGGGAAGATGACGAGGGACCTTGATGCCGCGTCATTAAGGCGCATACTCACAAAGGTATTTATTACAGGGAAAAGGGAGAAGATGCCTCTTCTTGAAAAGATAACCAGTTTTCTGCCAATAAAGGAAAAATCACAATAACAATGAGAGAACTCATTTTAAATAATTTCCTGATTAAAATACTTTCCCTTTTCTTTGCTATAGTCCTGTGGTTCTTTGTGACCTCCAAGGGGAAGCTTGAGGTGAATTTTAATATCCCGCTTGAACTCAGAAAGATACCTTCATCAATGGTTGTTGTTGGTGATGTCACTGATTATATTGATGTGAGGCTAAAAGGGAGGCAGAGCGCTATTGAGGGTATATCATCAGGCCAGATCAGCGCACATATAGACCTTTCCAATGCCAATCATGGGGAGAATACAATCTATCTCTCCCCTCAGAATATAATTGTGCCGCCAAATATTGAGGTTATGCGCATAAGCCCAAAGGCAGTCAGGTTAAAATTGGAGCCGCTGATAAAAAGAGAAGTAAAGGTGACACCTGAAACAGCAGGGGCTCCTGCTATGGGTTACAGGCTGAAGGGCATTGAGGTCAGCCCTGAGACTGTTACTGTTGAGGGTGCAGAGAGCGCAGTAAACAGGCTCTCTTTAATAAAGACAGAGGCTATAAACCTTTCAGGCATGAATAAGAGGGAGACATTTCTTGATGTTAATTTAAATCTATATGGCAGGGACATAAAGGTTTTAAACGGCGGATATGTAAGGGTTAAGATAATACTGACAAAATGATGGAGGAAAAAGGGGTATGAGAAGGCTTTTTGGCACTGACGGGATAAGGGGTGTTGCAAATATTGAGCCCATGACAGGCGAGATGGCAATGAAGATCGGGAGGGCTGCGGCTTATATCTTTAAAAATAAGACAGGCAGGCACCGCATAGTCATTGGAAAGGACACAAGGCTGTCTGGCTACATGCTTGAGTCTGCGCTTACATCAGGCATCTGTTCTATGGGGGTGGATGTGCTTCTTATCGGGCCGCTGCCGACACCCGGGATTGCCTTTGTAACAAGGGCGTTAAGGGCAGATGCAGGCGTGGTGATATCCGCCTCGCACAATCCTTATGAGGATAACGGGATAAAATTCTTTTCAGAGGATGGATTTAAACTGCCGGATGAATTAGAGCTTGAGATAGAGGACCTGATATTCTCAGGTAAAATAGACTCCATAAGGCCTACTGCAAAGGATATGGGAAAGGCATTCAGGATAAATGATGCAGAGGGGAGGTACATTGAATTCGCAAAAAATTCAATACCAAAGGGCATGGATTTTGAGGGGATGAAGATTGTAGTTGATTGTGCAAATGGCGCTGCCTATAAGGTTGTGCCAATGATGCTGCGCGAGCTTGGCGCAGAGGTAATTGCAATAGGTGTTGAGCCGAGCGGTATGAATATAAATGATAACTGCGGCTCTCTCCATCCGGGGATGGTGCAGGGGCTTGTTGCGGAAAAGAAGGCTGATATAGGGATTGCCTATGATGGTGATGCAGACAGGGCGATCTTTTCAGATGAAAAGGGGAATGAGGTAAATGGCGACCAGATAATGGCTATGTGCGCAATAGAAAACAAGAAGTCGGGCAGGTTAAAAAATAATACCCTTGTGACCACCGTGATGAGCAATATGGGGCTTGATATTGCAATGAAAAAGGCAGGGATAAATGTAATAAAGACCAAGGTTGGAGACAGATATGTCCTTGAGGAGATGCTTAAAAATGACTGCAATATCGGGGGGGAGCAGTCAGGCCATATAATCTTTCTTGATTATAATACAACAGGGGATGGGATAATAACCACGCTTCAGGTTCTATCATTAATGAACAAGACAGGCAAGAGGCTCTCTGAACATGCCTCATGTATGGCTGTCCTTCCGCAGGTATTGTTGAATGTGCGTGTCAGGGAAAAAAAGGATATTGCCAAACTTCCTAATGTTAGTCAGGTGATTAAGGATTGCGAGAAGAGGCTTGAAGATAAGGGGAGGGTGCTGGTGAGATATTCCGGCACAGAGCCTGTTGCGAGGGTGATGATTGAGGGGGAAAATGAATCAGCAATAAAAAAGATGGCAGAGGAGATAGTGGACTCTATTAGAGGAGAGATATGATAGAAATAATATTGCCAACTATTATGAAATAGTTTCCTAAAAAGTGAATTTTTTTTCACACATGAATAGTCCTGCCTGAAATATAAACAACAAAACTATCAGTGTAAAAACTTAATAATTTCAAGGCAGTACGCTATTATTCCTTGTGGCGGCAGAGTGCCCCTCCAAATTGGCCTGTTTTTTGCAATCTACTTAAAATATAAAGAGGGCGAAGATGCTAATTTTTAGGTTAAAGAGTTATGTAAGAATAAAATACTTTCGCCTTATCTTTGGAATCTTATGGCTTAAAACGATTCTAAAGATCAAAAATATCCTGCCAAGTTGATTGTTGAGTTTCTATTAATTTAAAGCTCCTCATAAATATTACCAAAAGGTTATAATGTGTGTAAAAAAATTCCCATTTATGGTATAATCATGCCTAATTAAATGACAGCTCTGGATCAGATAATCACAAAAAATTAATAAAGAAATATTTTGAGCCTAAGATATAATCCTTTATTTTTTGAATAGTTACAGCTACTCGCATAAGAACAAAATAAGAAATTATCTGATATGTGGGCAATCTGGCATAGAGATTGCGTATATTAACCTGAATATAAGGGGATAGCAATGGATAAGAAGGAGCTTATATTAATTGTTGATGATGAGGATGAGATGCGGTCATATATTGAAAAGCTGGTCACCTCTTTTGGCTATCAGACCTCATCCGCCTCTAACGGGGCTGAGGCGCTGGAGAAGCTTAATGCTATGAATCCTGCATTGATTATCATGGATTTGATGATGCCTGAGATGGATGGGATAGAGGTGCTGGGCAGGATAAAGGAGCAGAATGGGAATACCCCTGTCATAATTCTTTCAGGACATGGAGATACAAAGAATGTGGTAAGGGCAATGAAGATGGGGGCATCAGATTTTATAAACAAGCCATTTGAGCCTGAGGTTATAAGACATACCATTAATCAGGTAATGGAGAAAAAAAATCTGATCCTTGAGGTAAAACGTTTAAAAGAGGAGATGGGCAAGCAGATAAGCTATGACATCCTCTTCAGTAACAGCAAAAAGATGACTGATATAAAGTCTATAATAGAGCAGGTTGCAGAGACCAATATAACTGTCCTTGTAAGAGGTGAAAGCGGGACAGGCAAGGAGCTGGTAGCGAGGGCTATACATGCAGCATCCCTGCGCCATGACAAGCGTTTTGTAAAGATAAGCTGTGTTGCTATTCCTGAGACCCTTCTGGAGACAGAACTTTTCGGCCATGAAAAAGGCGCTTTTACAGGGGCTACGAGGAAAAAGCCGGGGAAATTTGAACTTGCCAATGATGGGACAATCTTCTTAGATGAGATCGGGGATATGCATCCTTCGCTTCAGGCAAAGTTATTACAGGTGCTTCAGGACGGCGAGTTTGCAAGAGTCGGCGGCGAGAAGGATGTAAAGGTTGATGTGAGGGTTATTGCGGCAACAAACAGAGACCTTGAAATCGCTGTCAGGGAGGGGGGCTTTCGGGAGGATCTGTTTTATCGTCTGAACGTGGTAAGCATTGTGGTGCCTCCGCTTCGTGAAAGAAAAGAGGAGATACCCTTTCTTGTAGAGCATTTTTTGCGCAAGTACAGCCAGCAGTATAATAAATCCTTTACCACGCTCTCAAATGAAACAATGACACGTTTTATGAATTATGACTGGCCCGGAAATGTCAGGGAACTTGAGAATATGATAAAGAGGGTCGTTGTCCTTGGCAATGAGAATGCAGTGTTAACAAGATTTGCATTTAAAGGGGCAGACATCCAGAGCGACATTCAATATAACATAAATGAAAAACCCAAGGTAAAAGCAGCAGACAGCGGCCGGGTTATTCCTCCTGATAATGGTTTTTCGCTTAGATCAATAAGCAAGAAGGCCCTGGCTGAGGTTGAGAGGGAGACGATAAAGGATATTCTGCTCAAGACCCGCTGGAACAGGAGGGAGGCCTCCAGGCTGCTTAAGGTAAGCTATAAGGCGCTTTTAAATAAGATAAAGGTATACGAGTTAGATAAAAGATTATAAACTATAAAGAAGGGGGTTCTTTATGTTTGATATTCATACAAAGGTATTAGAGAGGGATGTCTTTCAATATTTTCTTGACCTTGAGATAAAGAAGGCGATGAGATATCAGTACTTCTTTTCTCTGCTTATTATAGAACCTGATCTAACTGTTGACAGCGGCATCAGGGCTGAGATATTGAAGACAATGGCAGAACTTATAAAGGAGGAGGTGCGGACTACGGATGTAATCGGCAGAATGGGAAAGAATAACTTTTATGTGATACTTTCCCATGCAGAGACAAGTAATACCTTGTCGGTTGCTGAAAGGATCAGGAGCAGGATTGAGAGCTATTCCTTTACAAGGAAAAACGGGGGAGCAAAAGAGACAATCAGTGTTGGCGGCGCCTGTTTTCCTACCCATGCGAATGAACTGGGGAATCTTGTAAGGAACGCAACAAAAATGATTTATGAGGCCAAAAATAACGGGGGCAACAAGGTCTGCCTGCCAAATTAAATATACAGGAAAAATTTATATGCGGAGAGGACTGATGTTTAAAAGAGCGATCATATTATTAGCAATAATAGGAATAATAATCACCGGCTGTTCAAAAAAGGTTGTAAAGAGTGAAGGTTCTATTAGTGAGGATAAAGGATCATTATTAACAGAAGACATGCCTCTGGAGGCAGTGAAGGATGATGCCAATTTAGGGGATGAGTACATTATTGGCGCAGAGGATGTCCTTGAGGTAATGGTCTGGAGAAGTGAGATGCTTTCACGGCCGAGAGTAGTGGTTAGGCCTGACGGCAAGATATCGCTGCCATTAATCGGTGATATACAGGCCGCAGGATTTACGCCAAATCAATTAAAGGATTACATTGTGAAGAGGCTCAAAGAATATCAGGAGCTTCCTACTGTCACAGTTATTGTTTCAGAGATTAATAGTTATTACATCTATATACTCGGCGAGGTTGTAAGACCCGGAAGATACCAGCTTAAGAGCAATATCTCAGTATTGCAGGCAGTTACCTTAGCAGGCGGCTTTACAAGCTGGGCATCTCCTAACAGCATGGTTGTATTAAGGAGAAACGGCGAAAAGGAAGAGAAGCTAAGGGTGCGGTATAAAAAGATAAT
>JACPZJ010000101.1 GCA_016195585.1 Nitrospirota bacterium
CCTCCCTGAATTTACCCTCTTCCACTGCCTTTGCAAGTTCTTTATTTGTTGCTGCAATAATCCGCACATCAACCTTTATATCTTTGGTCCCTCCAACCCTTTTAAACTCCTTGTCCTGAAGAACCCTCAGGAGTTTTACCTGAATTGAAGGGGTGGTCTCACCAATCTCATCTAAAAAGATCGTACCGCCATTCGCAACCTCAAAGAGCCCTTCCTTATTAAATATGGCGCCAGTAAAAGATCCTTTCATGTGGCCAAAGAGCTCGCTTTCCAATAATCCCTCCGGCAGGGCGCCGCAGTTTACGGTAACAAATGGTTTGTCCTTCTTCCTGCTGTTAAAATGGATCGCCCTCGCAATCAGCTCCTTGCCTGTACCGCTCTCCCCGTAGATTAGGATATTGCTCATGCTGTCAGAGACCTTCTTTACTATCTCAAAGACCTTATCCATCCTCTCGCTTTTGCCTATAATATTCTCAAAGACTGCGCTGCCCTCGAGTTCATTTCTTAATAATAAATTCTCCGCGCTCAGCCTCCTCTTTTCAAGGGCCTTCCTGATTCTTATCTTCATTTCGTCATTCTGGAAGGGCTTGGTTATATAATCATATGCCCCTTGCTGCATTGCCTCAACTGCGGTCTCTGTAGACGCAAAGGCAGTAATCAATATGACTACTGTATCAGGTGAAAGCTCCTTGACTGTTTTCAGCACCTCAAGACCGCCTACCTTTGGCATCTTAAGGTCTGTTATTACAAGGTCAAATATATCCTTATGCAGAATCTTATTGGCCTCTTCGCCGTCAGTGGCAGTGGTGACATCATAGCCTGACTTTTTCAGCATTATTGAGAGAAAATCCCTCATGCTCTTTTCATCATCAACAACTAAAATTCTTTCCACTAACAACCTCCCGCCCAGTTTTTATGCCGATGGCAGATGAATAATAAACTTGCTGCCCTCATTTATTTTGCTCTCAACCTTGATCTCACCCCTGTGTTCTTCAATAATCCTATGTACAATTGCAAGGCCGAGTCCTGAGCCCCTATCCTTTGTTGTGAAGAAGGGATAGAATATCTTGTCCCTGACCTCATGTCTTATACCATTGCCGGTATCCTTAAATGCAATCTCTATATAATCCTTCACAGAATCATCGCTATAATGGCGGCCCTTTTTAGCCTTCTTCTTTGATGTAATTATTAATTCACCGCCATTATCCATTGCCTGAAAGGCATTGATAGACAGGTTCCAGAATACCTGGCTCATCTGGTGGGGATCAATCTCAGCCATTAATCTTTTATTTTCAAGCTGCATGGAGATTTTTACCTTATTCTGGTATTCCTTGCTATTTTTCAAAAGCGTCACCGTATCATTTAACAGCTCATTTACATTACACTTCTTTTTATTTAAAGGCGTTGGCCTTGCATAAAGAAGAAAATCAGATATTATCCTGTTTAACTTCTCGGTCTCACGGAGGGCAATCTCAAGTAGCTTTTTATTTTCTCCGCTTAATAAGGACTCATTCCTTAATATCTGCATTGAACCGCTGAGGGATGCGAGGGGGTTCCTTATCTCATGGGCCATCCCTGCTGCCAGCTCCCCTACCATTGCCAGCTTCTCCTTCTTTTTTATATCATCCTCCATCTCCTTTATCTTTGTCAGGTCCTGAAATATCCCTATGGCGCCTGTAGTCTCGCCTGATTCGTTCTTTAATGACGTTATTGTAATACCTAAAACGAGTTTAGCGCCATCCTTTCTAACATAATTCCCTTCAAACCTGAAAGGTATGCGCAGCATTTCTAATTTATTAAAGACCGATCTTATCTCCTCCAGATTAAATATCTCATACCATATCCTCCCCCTGATCTCCTCAAAGAGATAACCGGTGATATCCTCCGCAGCCCTGTTAAATGACGTTATATGACCTTTCAAATCAGTGGTCAGAAGACCGCTGCTCATGCTATTTGCAACATTCTTGTAAAAGGTCTGCAGCTCTGCAAGGTCAGTGTCCTTCTCCTTCAGTATCTTATCGGTCTGCTGCAGGTTTTCAGCAAGGCTGCCGCTTAAAAGGCCTACAATAAGGAAAGAGAGCACATAGAGAAATATTTTATAAAATACCTCAGCAGTAGATGATGCAGAGGGTGGAAGGGCCTCAAAAAAACCATAAAACTGCATATCAACAAGGCCGCCATAGAGTATACTGCTGATTCCTGCAATTACATATCCTCCCCTGCGATAGAGTATTATACTGGCATATATTATTGTTATGATGTATGTAAACGAAAAACTGCTGTCTATCCCTCCTGTAATATAAACTAAAAAGGTCTCGGTTATCAGGTCGCCTATAATCTGTATATAGGCAAAGAATTCTAAATTATTTACCCTGTTTAACAGCAGGGCATATACTATGCTAATAAGATAGACAGCTATTACAAGGAGATAAAAGGCAGGAACATCGCTATATCTCCCAAGCCTTATCTGAAAGATAATTGATGATACGAGGAATAGCGTGACCATAACTATCCTCAGTATCATTAATATTTTAAGTTTTTTTAGTATCTCCTTTCCTTTAAGGTCTTCCACTCTCATCTCATCTTTTAACCGCCCACTAATGTAGCCATCTGGAATATTGGGAGATACATGGCAATTACAATAAATCCAACAACAACGCCAAGGAATACCATGAGCATCGGCTCCAGCATAGATGTTAAAGCCGCTACTGCATTATCTACTTCATCATCGTAAAAGTCTGCTATCTTGGAGAGCATGGCGTCTAATGCGCCTGTTGCCTCTCCAACAGATATCATCTGAACCACCATTGGAGGAAATACATCTGATTTCCCTAATGGGTCTGCAATGGTTTTACCCTCGCTGATGCTGCGGCGGGTGCTCATAAGGGCCTCTTCAACGATCTTATTGCCTGCTGTCCTTGATACTATCTCAAGGCCGTCAAGGATTGGAACGCCGCTGCTTATCAGGGTGCTCAATGTCCTTGTAAATTTTGCCACTGCAACCTTTCTGATAAGCGAGCCCAAAATGGGAAATTTTAATAATAGGCCATCTACTATTCTTCTCCCCTTTTCACTCTTGTAGAAATATTTTAATCCAACAATAGCTGCTATAATAATCCCTAAAGCAATAAACATGTTATCCCTTATAGCATTGCTTGTGCCTATTACTATCCTTGTAGGTAATGGTAAAGTCCCTCCCATATCTGTGAACATCTTGGCAAAGACAGGTATAACCCATACCAGAAGAACTGTCACCACGATAATTGCAACTGAAACAATAACCGCTGGATACACAAGGGCAGATTTTACCTTTGATTTTAATTTCATTGCCTTTTCAATATAGCCTGCAAGCCTGTTTAAAATAGTATCAAGGATACCGCCTACCTCTCCAGCGGCAACCATATTTACATACAGGTCATTAAATACCTTCGGGTGTTTTTTTAAGGCATCAGTAAAGGTAGCGCCTGATTCCACATCCTGTCTGACATCCTTTAATGTTGAGGCAAGTGTTTTATTTTCAGACTGTGTTGATAATATATCAAGACACTGAACTAAGGGAAGCCCTGCGTCTATCATTGTTGCAAACTGTCTTGTAAATATAGCAATATCCTTATCCTTAACCCTTCCCCCTAAGCCAGGGATAGAAATCTTTATATCAGTGGCTGCCTGCTGGACAGAGGTGACGAGGATATTCTGTTTTCTCAGTAAGGCAATAACCTCTTCCTTGTTTTTTGCGGCAACAACCCCTTTTTGCATTGTCCCCTGCCTTGACTTTCCAGTCCATTTAAAGTTGGCCATTGTTTATCTCTCCTATTATTAGATGATTACACAGGTTCTTAAAAGCGACTACAAGGGCAAAAGATTTTGTGAAGCCCTATCGTTTAGTGCTCCCCTCTTTAATATTATACTCCTTCTGGGATTGGCCATGTGAAGGGGCAGCAACCCCGCCTCTGTTTAACATTGAAATCAATTCCTCAGGGACACTGGATCTTCCTATTGCCTCTTCGTAGGATATCAGCTTCTTTGAGTAGAGCTCAAAAAGCGCCTGATTCATTGTCTGCATGCCGAACTTTGCCTGGCCCGTCTGCATCATCCCGTATATTTGATGCACCTTATCCTCTCTTATCAGATTTCTTATAGCAGGATTTGGAACCAGAATCTCAAGGCAGAGCACCCTGCCTGTACCGCTTGCCTTTGGAATTAACTGCTGGCTCATTATCCCTTCCAGCACAAAAGAGAGCTGAGCCCTGACCTGAGGCTGCTGGTGAGGCGGAAACACATCTATAATCCTGTTAATGGTTTGTGCTGCAGAATTGGTATGGAGTGTTGCGAATGTCAGGTGGCCTGTCTCAGAGATAGTTAATGCCGCCTCAATGGTCTCAAGATCCCTCATCTCGCCGATAAGTATTACATCAGGGTCCTGCCTCAGAATATATTTTAAGGCTGCCTTAAATGACTTGGTATCAGCATTAACCTCCCTCTGATTAACCACGCATTTTTTATGCTGATGAAGATATTCTATTGGGTCTTCAATGGTGATTATATGATCATGTTTTTCACTGTTTATCTTGTCTATCATTGCAGCGAGCGTTGTAGATTTGCCGCTGCCGGTAGGACCTGTAACAAGGACAAGCCCCCTTGGTTTTTTGCATAATTCATTTACTATCGGTGAGAGACCCAACTCCTGAAAGGACATTATCTTAAATGGGATAGTCCTGATAGCAGCAGCTACAGCGCCCCTCTGCATAAAAATATTTGCCCTGAACCTGCTTAAGCCCTTTAATCCAAATGACAGGTCAAGCTCATTATCCTCTTCAAACCTGTGTTTCTGGGCATCTGTCAGGACACTGTAGCATAGCTGTTTTGTCTCTGCCGCGGCTAAAGGAGGAAGGGAAAGAGGCATTAATTTTCCATCAACCCTCAGTTGGGGAGGCGATCCTGTAGTTATATGAAGATCCGAAGCCCCTTTTTCAATCATCATTTGTAAAAGCTGGTATAGATTTGCCATCTCTTCCTCCTATATTTTAATCACCAAATGTAACCCTTACTACCTCTTCTACAGAGGACATGCCATCCTTTATTTTTTGAAGGCCGCTCATCCTCAAGGTCTTCATACCCATTTTAGCAGCGGTTTTTTTAATCTCTGAAGCAGATGCGCCCTCCAGTATAAGTTCTTTTATCTCATCGCCGATAGGCATTACTTCATATATTGCAATCCTGCCCTTATAGCCTGTATCGCTGCAGTTTGTGCAGCCCTTGCCTCTATAGCATACAACCTTCTCGGCCTCCTCCGGGGAAAAACCAATATCAATCAGAGACTTCACCGGAACCTTTTCAACCTCTTTGCACTGCTGGCACACCTTTCTTATAAGGCGCTGGGCAAGGATCAAAAGCACAGAGGATGAGACGAGAAAGGGCTCAATACCCATATTTAAAAGACGATTTATAGTGCTTGGGGCATCATTAGTGTGCAACGTTGAAAGTACTAAATGACCTGTCAGCGCTGCCTTTACAGCAATCTCCGCTGTTTCATAATCACGGATCTCACCAACCATAACCACATCCGGATCCTGTCGTAGAAATGATCTCAGCGCCGCAGCAAAGTTGAGGCCAATCTCATCCTTCATCTGCACCTGATTGATACCCATTAAATAGTATTCCACAGGGTCCTCTGCTGTCATAATATTAACATCAATCTGGTTAATCTGATTAAGGGCAGAATAAAGGGTTGTTGTCTTACCACTGCCTGTAGGGCCTGTCACAAGCACCATGCCATAAGGGCTGTTTATTGCATTCATGAAATCCTGAAGCGCCTTTGGTTCAAAGCCGAGTTTTGTCAGGTCAAGGGTAAGATTGCTTTTATCAAGTATCCTCATAACGACCTTTTCACCGAATAGGCATGGAAGGGTAGATACCCTCAAATCAACCTCTTTATTCTTCATGCGGAGCTTTATCCTTCCATCCTGCGGAAGCCTCCGCTCTGCAATATCAAGTTCTGCCATAATCTTAAGCCTTGAGGTCATGGCAGCGCGGAGTTTCATTGGCGGGACCATGGCCTCATACAAAATTCCATCCAGCCTGTAACGAACCCTGAACTTCTTTTCATAGGCCTCAACATGTATATCGCTGACACCCTTTGCAACACCATCGGCAAGGATAAAGTTTACGAGCTTAACAACCGGCGCCTCTTCAACAGCTTCTTTCAGGTCTTTTAAATCAACCTTCTCATCCCCCTCATGGACTATATCTACATCACCATCTTCAACAGCCTCCTGAAGCTTTATATCCTTTAATACTGTCTGAAGGGCATCGGTAGTATCATAATATTTATTTATTGCCGACCTTATAGAGCCTTCGGTGGATAGAACAGGCTGGACATCATAACCTGTCATAAATTTTATGTCATCAATAGCAAAGACATCAGAAGGGTCAACCATGGCAATGGTAAGAGTAGCCCCTTTTCTTGCAACAGGTATCACCTGATACTTCTGTGCCACCTCTGCAGGCAGCATCTTGATCAAAGCTTGATCTACCTCCTGCGTAGAAAGGTTCACAGCAGGTATCCCGAACTGATGGCTGAGGAAATTCAACAACTTATCCTCAGTAACATAGCCTAATTTTACGAGGATGCTTCCTAATTTCCCGCCCTCTTTTTGCTGGGTTGATAGGGCCTTTTTTAATTGCTCCTCATTAATCAGCTTGGCATTTACCAGCATATCTCCAAGTTTATTTGTAAGCATTTATCCCTTTTCCCCCGTAGCTAAAGGTTTCCACATTAATATATTCAATTCTATCAATTTTTTCCTTATTGTCAACCCCTTCTAAAAATAAGTGAATCCCTTGTTTTAAATAGTATAATTACCTATGGAACTTGTCAAAATTCAAAATGAGTAATATAATTAGCTAAAAGTGTAACATTCAGGACACACTTTAGCAAGACCAAAACTACAGGAATATACCTGATATGGAACAATTTGACCCAAAAAGGCTTATTAATATCCCTATAGAGGGAGACCAGTTATTAGTAACTATTATTGATTTAATATCAGTGATTTTAAATGTAAGCCGAATCTCTTTAATGTTTTATGATGAGGAGAGGAATGAGCTTATTCTTAAGGCTGCAAAGGGGGTTAAAGGAATAAAAATTGGCTCTATCAAACAGATTGGAGATGATGTATCAGGGTGGGTAATAAGGAACAAAAAGCCCCTTTTCATTAATGACTTAAAACAGGATAGCCGTTTTAAGGAATCAGATTTCAAAAACCAGTTTAGCACAACCTCCCTCATATCTGTGCCTCTTGTATTAGAAAATAGGCTCATAGGTGTTTTAAATATCAATAATAAACAGACAGGTGATGGCTTTACAGAAAATGACCTGAACCTCCTTCAGTCCTTCACAAAGCAGATCAGCCTTGCCATTACAAATATCCTCTCATATCATGAAAAGCTGAATTTGTACAAAGAAATCCTGAATGCCAAAAACCTTACCCAGACTATAATAGATGACATGCCTGACGGTCTGATTACTGTTGATGGGAATGAGAATATCATTGCCTTTAATAAGATTGCAGAGAGGATAACATCACTGAGAAAGGAAGATGTTGTAAATAATAATTATAAAAAATTTACGACCCTGAATTTCATAAACAGTCTTATTGAAAATACAAAGGGGATTAGTGATCATGACAATATAAGATATATCAATCTAAAGGGTGAGTCATTCATCCTGCGGGCAAAGGCATCACAACTAAAGGATTACGAACAAAATACTGTTGGCACCTTAATACTCTTCACCGATGTGACCAGATTTAAAGAGATGGCTGAAAAGCTCAGGCAATCAAGTAACCTCATACTCCTCGGCGAGGCTGCAAGAAATATCGGCCATGAGATAGGCAATAAAATATCAGGCCTTGACATGTTTGCTGAGTTATTAACCCAGGAACTGCCTATTGATGACGAAAGAAGGACATATGCAAATGAATTAAAAGAAGGTATTAGTGAGATGATGACCTTTTTAAAGAGATTTAAAGAGGTCTATAAAAATATTAACCTCTACCCTGCCCCTATTGATGTAAACGCTATTATAAATAAGATACTAAATAGAAATTCAGCAGCTATAAATAAAAAGGATATAATTGTAAAAAATAAACAGGATACTATTCCAATGATTGAAGGGGATGAGGCGTATATTGAGAGCGCCCTGCTCAATATTATTTTGAATGCCATAGAGGCAATGGAGAATAATGGGGCACTGACTATATCAACAGCATTAAAGAAAATAAAGACAAAGGATTCTTTTATAGAGATAGCCATCTCTGACACAGGGCATGGCATCTCTCCAGAGAATCTGGAAAAGATCTTTGTCCCTTGTTATACAACCAAGAAGGATGGAAGCGGCCTCGGCCTGACAATCACCCAGAAGATAATAGAGGCCCATAATGGTACAATGAAGGTGGAAAGCATAATTAATAAAGGCGCCACCTTTATAATACAATTACCATTAAAACAATACCCCTCCCCTTAATCCCCTCCAGCAAGGGGAGGGAAGATAAAGAGGAATCCCATATAGTTCCCCCTCCCTTGATGGGAGAGGGGAGGGGGAGGATGAAATATGGATTTTCCAATGAAAAAGATATTAGTTGTAGACGATAATAATATAAACAGAAAGGCAGTGGCGATTCCACTTATAAAGTCAAACTATAAGGTAAAGGAGGCATCTTCTGTTGAAGAGGCCTTTAACAGCCTGAACAAGGAAAGGTTTGACCTGATAATCTCAGACCTGAAGATGCCATCCGGAAAGGAAGGGATTGAGGTCTTGAAAAAGGCTAAACAGGTCAGCCCCTCAACTAATGTAATAATTATAAGCGCCTTTGGTTCAATAGACGAGGCTGTAGAGGCGATGAAAGAGGGCGCAACAGATTTTCTAAGAAAAGAAAATTTAAGAGAAGAGCTATTAATCAGGGTAGAAAAGGCACTGGAGCATCAGGAGCTCACAAAAGAGAATGTTCTGCTCACCGAGCAGAATAGGACACTTTTAGAAACAATGGGCAAAGAGTATGGTTTCAGCAATATGATAGGCAAGAGCCAACAGATGTTAGAGATCTTTGGGCTGATA
>JACPZJ010000119.1 GCA_016195585.1 Nitrospirota bacterium
AAAGTAGGCTTGCCAGACGTTGTGGGGCATCCTGGAGCGATAAGGACTCAATTTTAGCCTCAGCTGCCATTAAACGGGTACTGAGGTTTCTGACAACCTTAAGGGCAATAAGCTGCTCTTGAGATATAAGTTTTATAAAAGCCTCTCGGGTAATAGAGCAGATTACTGATGGTTCTAATGCATAGACCCACGCCTTTTTACTAAAATTGATTGGTTCAAAAATGTCACCAAAGATATCACCTTCTGTAAGAAGGGACAGGATATGTTCCTTCCCTGATTTAGAGAAAAGGCAGATTTTAACCTTTCCCTTTCGGATCATAAACAGGGACGATAAAGATTTTCCAGGCGCGGTAACTAATTCACCACGAGAAAATTTCCTGTCCTGAATTATTGTCCCTAATTGTTTTAATTCATCACACTCTAATCCTTTGAAAAGATCTATCTTACGAAGATGCCATATTGATTTTTCATCATTCATGATCTATCACAACAATAAACTTAAAGCCATATTTAATAACCTATTGCACAACCTCTGGTGTAGGCATCATATAAAAATTACTCTAACTTTTGGATGCCTCAAGGCCGCCAAATATATTTCTTGTAAATTATCACTTATATTTAAGGATCCTCTGCTTATCCCCGTCAAGTATATATATATTCCCGGCGCTGTCTACTGCTACATCATTCGGCTCGCCAAACTCCTCTTTTGTTTTTTTGTTCTTTTCCTCGCCCCAGCTCCTAATGAATCTGCCTGCTGCATCAAAGACAATTACCCGCTTTAATCCTTTGTCTGCTACATAGATATTTCCATTCCTTGCAAGGCCGATACCATAGGGCTCATCAAAATCTCCATCGCCTTTTCCCTCCTTGCCAAAAAAGAGTGAGGAATTTCCATTATAATCAAACCTCTGTATCCTCCTGTTTCCTGAATCTACAACATATATATTGCCGTTTGCATCAACTGCAATATCCAATGGATCTTTCATGCTGCCCTGTTCCTTGCCTTTTCTGCCAATGGTCTTTACGAAATCGCCTTTCTCATTAAAGACAATTATCGCTGTCTTATCCTTATCCACAGCATATACATTTCCCTTTGCATCAACTGCAATGCCCATAACATCAGATGAGATATTATTCTTATTACCAAATTTTGAAATAAGGCTTCCATTCTTATCAAACTTCAATATCCTCTTATTTTCGTTATCAGATACATAGACAGCGCCGTCACTGCCAACAGCAATACCGTGAGGTTTTTCCATCTCATTATCTTTATCCCCTTTTTTACCCCACCCTTTTATCAGATTCCCCTCGCTGTCAAAGACCTGTATCCTGTGATTGCCTGTATCAGCAACATATATCAGATTATCAGTACCAACTGCTATTCTCTGCGGCGATTTTAATTCGCCAGGCTTGTCTCCCTTTTTGCCCCATGATTTGATAAATGTCGGCTGTGAAGTTGATGTGGCCTGTACAGCAGGCTGCGATGGCGATGGCGCCAGCTTCTCAGGCTCAGACTCTTTTGCTGCAACTTTTATCTTCCCCTCTTTTATCTCCTGCTTTACCTCATCCTTCGCCTTATTAAAGAGCTTGATTACCTTTGGCGCATAAAAATCCTCATTGAGCTTTCTTTCAGGGTCAAACCTTAATGCCTCCTTGAATTGCAGCTTTGCCTTCTCTGTCTCATTTACGCCAACATACGCAAGGCCAAGATGGATATGGGCATCTATCAGGTCACTATTTCTTGATCGCTCCCTGCTTGTCCTCTCAAGAAGGTCAACAGCCTTTCTTAATTCCTCTATTGCCTTTGTAAATTCACTATCCTCATAATATTTTTTCCCCTTTTCCAGCGGCTCATTGGCCTTCTCAGCAGAAAAGGTATCAGCGGCAATGGCACATAATAACAGTTTTACAAATATTATAATGAAGACCTTTTTCATTTTCATTCCTCCCTATTTCTTTTCCAGCTTCAGGCTCAACGTATTCTTCTTTTTGGGCTCCACCCTGACATCCATCTCCAATTCCTTAAAGCCTTTCCTTACCACCTTAATCTTATGCCTTCCCTCAGGCACCTTTGGTATGGTGATAGGCGTGGCCCCAATCTCCCTGCCATTAAGATATACTACCCCCCATGGCTTTGAATTTATCATCAATGAGCCAAACTCCTTCTCTTTCTTTGGAATAAAATTGTGAGCTATCTTTGTTAACTCATTCTCCTCTACCTTCACTGTCTCTTTCCATGGAGGGAAGTCATTATTTTTAAGAATAATCTCATGCTCGCCAACTGTCAGGTTTGATATTGTATTCGGTGTTTGGCCGTATGATTTTCCATTTATAAATATCTCTGACCTCGGCCTTGCATTTATACTGATTGCCCCGTATTTATCACGAGCAGGCTCGGGTGTTTTAGCAGCCTCAACTGCTTTCACAGGTTCAGCAACCTGTGCCCTCTCCGGCGCCTTTGCCTCTGGCAGTGGAGACTCAGCCTTTTTCTCCTCCCTGACAGAGCGCTGTCCATTCTTTAAAAATACCCGTCCCCCTCCAATAACAACAATCAAAATAAGGACGACTATTAATAGATAACCAATATTAGAAGATTTAGCGGGCTGCGTCTCTTTTTTTTCTGCCTTCGCTGCCCTGGCAGGCGCAGGGCCTATATTGCTCATGCTCAATGTATCTTCAGCCTCCGGCGATGCTTTTTTAGATGCCTTCCGCGCAGCGCTATCCATGCCTGCCGGCAGGCTGGCAGGATTTCTGTAATTCTTCAGGTCTTTTGTAAATTCCTCTACATTCTGGTATCTCTTTTCTACATCCTTTGATATGGCCTTGTTCACAATATAATCCAGTGATGAAGGTAGCTGCAGCTTCAGCTTTCTTGGAGAAATCGGGTCTTCATGGAGTATCCTGTATATCACTGTTGTAATGCTCTCGCCCGGAAATGCCTTCTCGCCTGTAAGGAGTTCGTATAGCGCTACCCCGAGCGAGAAAATATCTGTCCTGTGGTCAACCTTTACACCCATCACCTGTTCAGGCGACATATAATTTGGCGTGCCTATCACCTTGCCTGTCTGCGTCATATCAGATGACGCAATCCTCGCAATGCCAAAGTCCATCACCTTTACAAGTTTCTTATCCACGATCATGACATTTGCCGGCTTGATGTCCCTGTGGATAATTCCGTTCTTGTGGGCATAGCCGATGGCATCGCAAACCTGAAGCATCAGGTCTATGGATTTGTCCAGATCAGGAAGGCGCTTTGCGTCAATTATCCTGTCCAACGTCTCTCCCTCTACATATTCCATCACAATATAAAAGAGGCCGCCCTCTTCACCAACATCATATATTGTAACAACCCCAGGATGCGAGAGCCTCCCTGCAACCTGCGCCTCCCGCCTGAAGCGGCCCTTTACCTCTTCTGCATCCCTTGCAAAAAGATTGCTGTCCTGCCTTATTGTCTTTATGGCCACGATGCGGTCAATCATCGGATCCTTTGCCTTGTATACAAGGCCCATTGCGCCCTGGCCAATAGTTTTTATAATCTCATATCTTCCGATCTTTTCAGCCATGTAAAGTTACCCCATTTTTTTCTCTTTCGCTTAAATTTGTCTGTAAAAATGCCTCCACTATTTCGGGGTCAAACTGTTTTCCTGCGTTTCTCTTTAATTCTTCAATCGCCTCATCTATGCTCATGGCCCTTCTGTAATGCCTGTCCGTTGTCATGGCATCATAGGCATCTGCAACAGCAAGTATCCGTGCAATGATGGGGATTTCATCCTTTGAAAGGCCGTAAGGGTAGCCGTATCCATTATAAAATTCATGATGATGCCTTATAACCGGGATAATGCCTTCAAACTGCTTTATTGAACTGAGTATCCTTGCGCCGTATGACGGGTGCTCCCTCATTATCCTTATCTCATCGCTATTAAAAAGATCCGACTTTTCAAGGATGGCATCAGGGATGCATATCTTTCCGATATCATGCAGCATGGCGCAGGTCTTTACAGTCTCTATTAACTCATTAGAATCGTTCAACTGGCTGGCGATAGCGACAGCATAGTTCATTACCCTCTCTGAATGCCCTGCTGTCCATGGCGACTTGCCGTCAAGGGCAGTGGCAAGGGATTTGATTGTGCAGCCAAACATCTCCTGTAGATTTTTGTTTGCAAGCTGAAGCTGGCTTGTTTTTTCAAGAAGGGAATCCGCCATGTTATTGAATGTATTTGTCAGATCGCCAATCTCATCATTTCTGTTTATTATTATCTTCTTGTTTAAATAGCCCTTTCCAAAATCCTCTGCTTCTTTTTTCAGCAGCTTTAGGGGGGATGTAAGCCTCCACCCGAGATAGATGCTTAAAAATATAGCAAAGGAGAGGGAAAGGGCAATCAGGATCAAAAGCCTTGTCTTGAAATTATAAAGGTGCGCATAGGCCTCGGAGGCAGGCTGTTCTGCAATTATTCCCCATCCTGTTATCTTGCTTACTGCATAGGTGCCTATAACCTCAATGCCGTTTTCATTCTTATATGGCGAAATATTATTGCCTTCCCACTTATTAATAAAACGAACAACCTGATGATTATTTTTCAGATTTGCCCCTTTAATCACAACACTCCAGTCAGGATGCGCCAGCACACTGCCATTCTCATCCACAACAAAGATATATCCCTTCTCACCAATATCTATGCCTGTAATATTGTACCATAGCCCCCTCAGGCTCACATCCTCAGAGAGCCAGCCCTTTATCCTTCTGCCGCTCTTCATAGGCATTGAAACGGTAATCCATGGTTCTCCAAAACTTGTGTTGTGCAGGCTGCTAAAATGGAGCTTCTCCTTAACCAATACCTTTAATGGAAGCACTGCCTTCTTCTTTAAAGAGACCCTGCTTATGAACCTCTCTCTGGATGCCTTTGAGATCTCCCTTCCACCTGTATCAAGCACAGTAATTTCCCTTATATATGACGGGAGTTTTAATAAATAGGGGAAGAGGTCGCCGCCTTTTTTTTCAAGGATTGAAGATGCCTCATAACTTGCTGCCGCAGTATAAAGGTTTTCTTCTATTGTCTTAAAAAAGAGATCCACTGATTCTGCTGCGTTGCCAGCAATATACTGGTTATGCTCATGGATGGTTGTCCTGAGCTGCTCAACTGACGAGGAAAAGATAATGAGGGCAAAGATAAAGGTAATGAGCGATATAGAAAGGCCAGAGGCGATGATCTTGTTTGTTATACTTTTAGGATTAAAGCGCTTCATTTAATAACCTTGGTTGCCATCATCAGTGCATTGTCAGGAATCTTGATACCTATTGATTTTGCAGTCTTTAGGTTTATAATAAAATCATATTTATCTGGAACCTCCACAGGGATGCTTCCCGGTTTAGCGCCCATCAGAACCTTATGCACAAGCCTTGCAGACTGCCTGCCAATCGCATAAAAATTCGGTCCGTAGTTGGCAAGCGCGCCTTCTTCTACAATCTCGGCATCTGTTGCAATATAAGGTATCTTCTCATCCAATGCCTTTTTTATAAGGAGTTTATTATTCGCAACCAAGAGTGCATTAACAATATGAAGGATGCCGTCAGCCTCTGACCTCTTTATGCCTGAGATTACCTTTGTCAGGTCGTCTTGTGTGCCTGCCCTCTTTTCCACATAGCCGATCCCCATATCCTTGCATACATTTCTTGCATGTTCTGCAGCCCTCACAGATACATCAACATTCGGGTCATAAATCCACATCACCTTTTTCAGGCCTGGAACTATTCTTTTTAGCATCTCCAGCCTTTTCTCAGTAAGCTCAATAGCCAGATTGGTTACGCCTGTCATATTCCCGCCAGGCTCCTTAATGCTCTTCACAAACTTGGAGCCGACAGGGTCGGCTACTACGGAAAAGACAACAGGGATCGGCTTATCATCGGTATATCGCTGCACCTCTTTTGTTACAGGTGTAGTAACGGCATAGATAACATTTACCTTTTTTTCCATTACCTCTTTCACTGCATTGGCAATCTTCTCCTTTGAGCCGCTTGTATTAATTGTTTCATATAAAATATTCTTTCCATCCACATAGCCGAGATCCTTCATCCCTGCTTTAAATCCCCCCACAGTCTGGGTAAAGGATTTCCCGCCCATGTATATTATCCCGACTTTAACCTGTTTCTTTTTTGCACTCTCTAATTCTTCTGTTGGATAGCCGAGGGTTGTTAATATGAGAAGGTAAACTATAACAAGAGGTATCCTTTTTAAAACGCTATACATAAAATTTCCCCACCCCCTGAGATGCCAGAATATTTAGCGCCCTATATCATAAATCTATATAAACAATACACTTTTTAACAAGAAACTCAATCCTCTTTTTTATAAAGATACCACAAAAACCGTATTAAGACAAGCCTAAGATTCTAATACTTTAACACCTCGCTTATTGTCTGGAAGACCTCTGATTTTGCTGCATTTACAACTGCCTTTCCAACTGCCCTTGCCATCTCTATTGCAGCCTGATTCTCTTCATAACTCGGCATCGGCCTGTCAAGGAGGCTCTTAAAACCAGGATGGTCAATCGCAAACTTGCCGTTCACCATGCAGATATTCTTCATCTCTGCATCCAAAAGGGCAATGCCTGCACAGGCAACAGATGTTGCGCCCATTGCCTTTAGATAGTGAAAGAGATAATAGAGAGCGCCTTCCATGCCAAGAGCAGCGCCAACAGAGAGATTGCCAACAGGCTTTCCCCTGAATGGATTTGTATGATATGCAGTAACCGTTGTGCCCCATATCTCTGACCTCTCCTGCTCATGCAAAGGCCTTGTGCGGTGTAGAAAATTCATAACTACTGCAGGCTGCTGATATGCATAAACAGGCGATGAAAAGATAAATCCGTCTGCCTCGCACATCTTGTCAAATATCTCCTTAGCCCCGTCCTTTGGATTTTCTAAGAGAGGGCATTTCATGCCGCAGAGGCATTTATTACACGCAGTGCAAGGTTCTATTCTATAATTAATCAGCCTGACTATCTCTGTCTCAGCGCCTATCTCGCCTGCTGCCTCAAGCGCCATTTTTAGGAACCATTCGCTTGCAGACTTTGTATTTCCCCTTTTCTGCGTGCCGCAAAAACCGAGTATCTTCATGCTATCCCCCTTTTTCTATAATCTCTTTTATCCTCTTCATATTCTCCTGCGAATGTTTGTTAATAAGCTCTGTAGCCTGCTCATTGTTATACTTTGCCTTTTCATCCATTTCAAAGTCCTGCTCCCATGTCATATCAATCCCGCTGTCAACCTTCTTATATGTCCACTTGAGGTGCATATACTTAAACGGAAACTTCGGCTCCTCCCTTTCAGCAGTGCAGATATAATTTATTTTGTCCACTATCCTGCTTGAGCGCCAGCTCTTGCCCTCGTTGTTTGTCAGTTCAAAGGTAATCTTATTGCCTTCCATCTTCAATATCTTTGCATCCGTATACTCGTTAAAAAGCTCAGGCCATCTTTTAATGTCATTGGTAATATCAAAAACCTTGCCAATATCTGCATTGATGATTATAGAATTTTTTGTATGCGGCATAATTCCCCCTCCTTATATTCAACAGCCTCCCTATATTATTGCTACAACCCTCGCCCAGCTTGCGCCCACCTTTTTTATCTTTACAGGAAAACAAGCAATCTTAAAACCATAAGGCTTTGGAATCTTATCTAAGTTTGCAAGCCTCTCAATATGGCAGTATTCCTTTTTCCTTCCAAATAAATGCGAAGGCCAGAGATAGCTGTTATCCTTTGTCTTGAAATAATCCCCAATCATATATGGATACGGCCTGTCAAAGCCAAGAAAATCTACGCCGATTACCTTAACACCTTTATTGGCAAGCCACTCTGTCGCCTCAGGGCTAACACCCGGAAAATCTGTCAGATATCTTTTTGTGCCGTTATATTTATCTGCGCCTGTTTTGAGCAAGACTATATCCATTGGCTTAATCTTATATTTGATTTTTTTAAGGGCAGATTCAATATCCTTGACTGCTATAGCATCGCCATTTTTCTTGTGAGACATATCAAGCACAACACCATTGCTAAAACACCATTCAAGAGGAATATCCTCTATATCCTTTGCCTCTCTTCCTTCACACACAGGCCCAAAGTGATAAGGCGCATCAAGGTGCGTGCCCATGTGAACAGAGGCTGTAACTGTCTCATGGGAGATAAACATATTATCAGGAAAATTTGCCCTTGTTATCCTTCTCATGCCAAAATAGTACTTAATGATATTCTTCACCTTCTCAAAAAATGGCCTGCCTTTGGATTTTGCAATCTCCCAGCCAAGATAATCCGCGCCATCAGAATGATTCAGCCTTTTAATATATGTTGGAAAGGTATTATCAATATCCTCTTCTATGGGAAGGCTGAGGTCAATGATGTGGGGTTTTGGATTATTCTTCCTTTTCATAAAACTTCAACTCACCTTCACATTGTTTAAAAAATTAACTATGTCCTTAACACTACTTCTTAGACCGATTACCCCTTCTGGTATCTTTATCTTAAACTTTTTCTCCAATGCAGCAATTACCTCCACAAGCTCTGTGGAATCCACACCCAGATCCTCTTTTAATCTGGAATTCGGGCTTACCTCTACATCATCCATGCCAATATCATTTATTAAAACATCTTTTACAATCTCTTCAACAGACATCTATTTAAAACTCCTTTCGCTATCGCTCAATGCAAAATTTAAAATGCAAATTGAAAAATGAAAAAAAATGTCATTCCCGCAGAGTCTCTGAGCGGGAATCCAGAAAAGTAATTAGATTCCCATTCTCACAGAAAACACTGGATTCCTGCTAAAAACACGCAGGAATGACACAATTCCAATCTTAATTTTGCATTTTGATATTTTCATTTTTCATTTAATGTTTTTTTAACCACCATCACTGCATTAACCCCGCCCCGCCCCTGCGAATTAATTAGTGCAGTTTTTATCTTGTACCCTTTTCCTTCCAAGGCAGTATAATCAAGGTCGCAGGTATTATCTTTATCTTCTAAATTTACTGTTGGCGGCACAAAACTGTTCTCCATTGCAAGCAGAGTTGTTGCTGTATCAACTGCGCCGGCAGCGCCAAGAAGATTCCCGATTGCAGACTTTGGCGCGCTTATTGGCATCTTATAAGCATTCTTCCCAAAAACAGCCTTTATTGCCTTTGTCTCTGCTATATCTCCGTCCTTTGTCGCTGAGCCATTTGCACAGATATAATCAATGCCATCTATGCTAATCCCTGCCTCTTTTATAGCAATCTGCATTGCCCTTGATAACTGCCTTCCTTCAATATCCTGCTTTGTAGGATGAATGCCGTCATTTGTCATACTAAAACCTGTTACCTCTCCGTATATCTTTGCACCCCTTTTTGCTGCGTGTTCAAAAGACTCTAATATCACAATCCCTGCACCCTCGCCAATAGCAAAGCCATCCCTGTTTTTATCAAAGGGCCTGTATGCCTTTTGAGGATTCTCATTCCTCTGTGTGAGGACACCTGATGTATTACAGCAAAGAAGGCCGTAAGGGCTTATCGGAGCCTCGCTGCCGCCTGCCAGGATAACATCTGCCTCACCCTCCTGAATTGCCCTGTATGCAGAGCCTATTGAAACAAGGCCGCTTGCGCTGTCTGCAATTATTGTCTGGCTATAGCCGAGCAGGCCATAGTATATGCTCACCTGCCCCTGCGGCGCAGCAGGAAACCATGCAGTTGCCTGATAGGGGCTTACCTCTTTTAAGCCGCCAATGTATAAATCCCTAAGCTCTACCTCTGCAAACTCCCAGCCGCCGATGGCATTGCCTATAAATACACCAACCCTCTCCTTATCCTCTGCATCAAGATTCAGCTTAGTATCTGAAATAGCAAACTCCGATGCCAACAAAGCAAGATGGGAAAATCTATCTATCTTTTTTAACAGCCTCTTTGGAAAGGTATTGAGCTTGTCAATATCACCATTTATCTGCCCGGCAATCCTTGATGGATATTTGCCTGCATCAAACTTTTTAATCTCAGAGACAAAAGAGCCGCCAGAGGAAATATTCTTCCAGTGTTCATCTTTGCCTATTCCCGCAGGGCTGACTATCCCTATTCCTGTTATGACAACCTGTCTTTTCATATCTTAAATTCTTCTCCCCACACAATTATTTCCCCTCCCTTATCACCCCTCACCCTAACCCTCTCCCGCAAGGGGAGAGGGAATCAAATTATCCCCCCTCCCTTGATGGGAGGGGGCAAGGGGGAGGGTGAAATTATCTAAACCTCCTCAACACCACAGCAGAGTGTATGCCAGAAAATCCGCTGCTCGTCTTCACAATCACACCCACCTTGCCTTCACGATATTTGTTCGGTATATAATCTAAATCACACGTCGGGTCCGGCTCTTCATAATTTATTGTCGGCGGCATACAATTATTCTCCATAATCAGGCATGATGCTGCAAGCTCTATGCTGTTTGCTGCTGATAATGGATGCCCTATCATAGACTTGATAGAACTTATCGGTATCTTATATGCCCTGTCTTTAAAAACCCTTTTAAAGGAATTTGTCTCAAACAAATCATTCTGCTCTGTTGAGCTTCCATGGCATTAAT